>PMOF01000316.1 GCA_003162495.1 Acidobacteriaceae bacterium | reverse complement strand
GCAGGTAGAGCCCGCTGGTTCACTTTAATTCGCGGACTGCCGAGGTACGAGAAAAACGTACCAGAAAGGCAAATCGTGCGCAATCGAAATGCGATGATTTTCTACAGGATGTACCGGCTCAAATCGTGGTCCTTCACGATCGACGCCACCATCTGCTTCACATACTCGTCGGTAATCGTAAAGACCTTCTCCGGACCTGAAGCGGTCATGCGCTCTTCGTAAGGCAGCGGAGTGGAAGACTCGCTCTTGATGGCTTCCGACAGCACCGCCGCAGCCGCATCGTCAGGTGCGCGCCGCGCCACGTCGGGAGCCAGGAAGCTTACATCTTCAAGCACTCGCTCCATGATCGTGTGCAGCCGCCGCGCTCCGATATTCTCCGTTTGCTCATTCACTTTGAACGCAAACTCCGCCATCTCCCGCAGCGCCTCGGGCGCAAACTCCAGCCTGACTCCTTCGGTCTCGAGCAGTGCCGAATACTGTTTGGTCAGCGAAGCCTTCGGCTCGGTAAGAATGCGCAGAAAGTCATCCACAGTCAGCGACTGTAACTCCACGCGAATAGGAAACCGTCCCTGTAACTCGGGAATCAGATCGCTGGGCTTTGAAACATGGAACGCGCCCGCCGCGATAAACAGAATGTGGTCCGTGCGCACCATGCCATAGCGCGTATTCACTGTCGTTCCCTCAACAATCGGCAAAATGTCGCGCTGCACGCCCTCGCGCGAAACGTCCGGCCCGTGTCCGCCTTCGCGCCCGGCAATCTTGTCAATCTCGTCCAGGAAAATGATGCCGCTCGATTCCACGCGCTCCGTGGCCACGCGGTTCACCTGGTCCATGTCGATCAGCCGGCCCTCTTCCTCCTGCACCAGGTAGTCGAACGCGTCGCCCACTTTCATCTTCCGCTTCTTTGACCCGCCGCCAAAAATGTTCGGCAGCATATCCTTGAGGTTCATCTCCATGTCTTCAAGGTTCTGGTTGCTGATGATGCCGAACTGCGGCGTATTCCGCTCGCGCACGTCCAGTTCCACTTGCCGGTCGTCCAGCTTGCCCTCGCGAAACTGCTGTCTTAGCTTTTCCCGGGACCGCTGGTAGCTCTCGGTTCCAGGCAGCGTCAGCTGACCTTCCTGTGCCGGCGGCGTGGGTGGCGGAGGCGGCAACAAAATATCCAGCAGCCGTTCCTCGGCGTTCATTTCCGCCTTGTCTTCCACTTCTTCCAGCCGCTCCTCGCGCACCATGTCGATCGCGATCTCCACCAGGTCGCGGATCATCGACTCCACATCGCGCCCCACATAGCCCACCTCGGTAAACTTCGAGGCCTCGACCTTCAGAAACGGCGACCCGGTAAGCTTGGCGAGGCGGCGCGCGATCTCCGTTTTGCCCACGCCCGTCGGCCCAATCATGATGATGTTCTTGGGCATGATGTCGTCGGCAATGTCAGGGGGCAGCTTTTGCCGCCGCTGGCGATTCCTGAGCGCGATGGCCACCGCGCGCTTGGCGGCTTTCTGCCCGACCACGTGCTTGTCTAACTCAGTCACAATCTCGCGCGGCGTCAACTCGTCGAGCGCGAGATCCTGTTCTTCAGCGGATGCGGGTAAGTAAATGGCCATTCAGTTCCTTGTTCAATCTTAACGGGCAGCGCGTTTGTTTTGAAAGGGCACTGCTTCAGCCGTGCCGCATATGCCTCGAAAATTCTGTCGGGCTTTAGCACTGAGGCACGACTGAAGGCGTGCCCTTTCAAAAAGCGATTTCAAACAGAACCGCTAACCCTTCAACTCCTCAATCGTGATGCGGTCGTTGGTATAGATGCAGATTTCGCCGGCAATCTTCATCGCCTTTTCTGCAATTTCGCGGGCGGAGAGATCTGTGTTTTCCAGCAGCGCACGGGCGGCGGCCGTCGCGTAACTGCCGCCGGACCCAATGGCGGCCAGCGGCTCGTCGGGATCGATCACGTCGCCGGACCCCGAAATCAGAAACGTCTGTCCCTTGTCTGCCACCAGCAGCAAGGCCTCAAGATTGCGCAGCATCTTGTCCGTGCGCCAGTCCTTGGCCAGTTCCACCGCAGCCCGGTTCAAGTTCCCGGCATACTGCTCCAGTTTGGACTCGAAGCGCGCAAACAGGCTGAACGCGTCGGCCGTCGAGCCGGCAAATCCGGCCAGAATCTTTTCCTGGTAAAGGCGTCGAATCTTTTTCGCCGAGTGCTTCAGCACATGATCGCCCAGCGTCACCTGCCCGTCGGCGGCCATCACCACCTCCCCGTTCCGCCGCACGCAAATTACGGTGGTCGAGCGTATCCGTTCTCGATTGCGGGAATATGGTGACCCTTGGGAACTCACATTCGAAACCAAAAAAACCTCCAGAAATGAGGCCTCCGGCAGGCCGGAACTCATTCAAGATGCAGTCAAAAGTATAGCGCAATGAAAAACTTCGCCTCCTGCCTGTCTGTCGGCTGCTACTTGGCATTGCATACCCACCCCCGGTATACTATTCGCATGCATGTCCACGCGGCACCCGCCTTCCCAGGCGCTCACCGAACCCAATCCGTATTGCGCTTCTCGCTGGTGGCCACGCTGGCTTATGTCGTGGTCACCTTCGTATTCGGCCTGCGCGCTCACTCGCTGGCGCTGCTCTCTGAGGCGGGCCACAACGTCTCTGACTTCCTGGCCCTGCTGCTCAGCTTTGTCGCCGTCTACTTCCAGGGCCGCCCCGCCAGCCATTCCAAAACCTTCGGTTATCAGCGCGCCGGTGTGCTGGCCGCTTTCATCAACGCAGCCACCCTCATCGTCATCTCGCTCTGGATCGCCGTCGAAGCCGTCCACCGCTTTTCAGTGCCCGTTGCCGTGCAGCCCCGGATCATGATGATCGTGGCCGCCGCCGGCGTGCTGATGAACGGCGTCATCGCCGCGCTGCTGTGGGGCGTGGCCCGCGACGTCAATCTGCGCAGCGCGTTTCTTCACATGGCCGGCGATACGCTTTCCACTGCCGCCGTCATTGCCGGAGGCGCAGGCATCCTGATCACCGGCCAGAATTGGATTGACCCTGTCCTCTCGCTCATCATTGCCGCCCTCATCCTCTGGTCCAGCGTGGGCATCGTCCGCGAAACTCTCAACATTCTGCTTGAGGGCACCCCGCGCGGCTGTTCGCTGCCCGCCATTCGCTCCGGCATGGAGGCTGTCGAGGGCGTCATGAACGTTCACGACCTCCATGTCTGGTGCCTCGGCTCGCAATCCCGCGCCCTGGCGTGCCACGTCACAATCGCCGACATTCCCCCCTCTGAGAGTGCGTGCATCCTTCTCAAGCTCAACCACATTCTCAAGGATCACTTCGACATTTGCCACACCACCATCCAGTTTGAGCATACCGGCTGCCAGCAGCTTGACGGCTGTGTCGTCCCCATGGACAAGCTGACCGGCAGCGGCGCCGACGCCCATCATCACAGCCACGCCCATTAGCTCCCATTGAAGAGGTTTCAGCTTTGATTCAACTTCGTTTCGCCCTCGCCGCTCTTTGTCTCGCCCTGTTTCTATTCGCGCCCGCAACTGCCTGTGCCGCGCCACATCAGGCGCAAACAGCCGCCCTCTCCGCCGCCCCGATCGAGGCCCTCTCCGGCGAATACACCAACCCCGTCGAGCCCGACACGCCCCTCAGCTTCTACGTCCAGGACGGAAAGCTCTTCGCCGAATCCGACCGCCGCGTGCCCACCGAGCTCAAGCCCATCTCCGCCGTCGAGTTCGCTATCCCTGACTCCAAAGCCATGCTCCGCTTCACCCTCGACACCTCTGGCCACGGCGTCACCGTTGCCGTCGTCTCGGCCGAACAAGACTCCGTCTATCGCCGCACCGGGCCGCCCGTCCATCACCTCTTCCACGACTACCAGCGCACTGAAGTCATGATCCCCATGCGCGACGGCATCAAGCTCCACGCCGTCATCCTCAAGCCCGCCGACGTCCCCGGCCCGCTCCCATTCCTCATCCAGCGCACTCCCTATGGCGTAGACGAGACCGACCGCGCCTCGTTCTCCGGGGGGCGTCCTGAACTGGCGCGCGCCGGATACATCTACGTGGGCGAAGACATTCGCGGCCGCTATAAAAGTGAAGGCGAATTCGTGATGATGCGGCCACTTGCAGACCATCACGATCCGAAAGCGATTGACGAAAGCACCGACGCCTACGACACCGTTGCCTGGCTTCTGACAAACGTGCCCGGCAACAACGGCCGCGCCGGCTTCGTGGGCACCAGTTATCCGGGTTTCCTGGCCATGATGGCGGGCATCGACCCGCATCCGGCAGTCAAAGCCATCTCGCCGCAGGCTCCCATGATCGACGTGTGGATGGGCGACGACTTCTTTCACAATGGCGCCTTTCGCCAGACCTACGGGTACGACTATGTGATGGGCCTTGAATCGAACAAGGAAACAACCGAAGTCAGCTACGGCAAAGACAAAGACGGCAAGCCTCGCGACGGCTTCGACTACTTCCTCGAACGCGGCGACTTTTCTGAAGACGTCAAGAAATCCGGCTCTAAACTCCTGCCCACCTGGAAGCTCTTCCTTGATCACCCCGCCTATGACAGTTACTGGTCCTCACGCGGAGTGGAGCACCATCTCGACACCGTCACGGTCCCCACTCTCTCTGTCGGCGGCTACTACGACCAGGAAGACATGTACGGCCCCCAGATCGAGTACTCCACCCATGAACCGCGCGACATGAACCACCAGAACTTCCTCGTTCTCGGTCCCTGGCGGCACGGTTCCTGGGGTTCCTCCGCGCGCCACCTTGGCAACCTCGACTACACACAGCCTATCGGCAAGGAGTTCCGTGCCCAAATCGAGGCAAAATTCTTCGCCCACTACCTCAAAGACGAACCGGGTTCCGATGCTTCCGGCTTCGACCTTGAAAATACTGCAAGCTTTCAAACCGGCTCCAACACCTGGAAGCATTACGCCCATTTCCCGCCCAAAGAGTCCCAGCCCACCAGTCTCCATCTGCAAGGGGCCGGCTCGCTCAGTTGGAGCGACTCCACCGCCCCGGCCACCACCGCCTACGTCAGCGACCCCGCCAACCCCATTCCCTACCGCCATCGACCTATCCAGCCCACTTACAGCGATGACTCGAAGTGGGGTACCTGGCTCACTGAGGACCAGCGTTTCGTCACCGACCGCAAAGATGTGGCCCTGTGGAAGCTCCCCGTCCTCAAAAAGGATTTGGTCCTCACCGGCGAAGTCCTGGCCGATATCTACGCCGCCACCACCGGCACTGACAGCGACATGGTGGTCAAGCTCATTGACCAATACCCCGACGACGACCCCGACTCCAAAATGCGTGGCTATCAGCTCATGACGAATGAGGAAATCTTTCGTGGACGCTATCTCCAATCTTTCCAGACGCCAACGCCATTGCGCTCCGGCTCGATCCATGAGTACAAGTTCTCGCTCCACGACGTCGATCACGTCTTCAAAGCCGGCCACACGGTCCTCGTTGAGATTCAGAGCACCTGGTTTCCGCTCTACGACCGCAACCCCCAGACCTTCGTTCCCAACATCATGACCGCCAAACCCGAAGACTATAAACCCGCCACCATCACCATTTACTCCGACCCCGAACACGATTCCAGCCTCCAGGTGCCGCTGATGAATCCCTGCGACCAGATCGAGTGCTTCTGAAGGGACGAGGGCTCGATCAATGCACGAACAACCCGCATTCCAGGTTTCGATTACGAGATCTGGAAAATGGCAGGCATTACTTAGCATGAGCGGGCGGGAAGAGGAATCTTCTAAATTATCAATCGTTATTTTTGACTTTGACTCGGTCCGAAGAGGCCCGAATCCGAGGAGTAAAGCGCCGCATCCAAGGATGGGAGTAGAATAGAGAGCAGCCCATGGTTCTGCATCAACCCAGCCCGGCCCTCCTCTAGCGGCGCCCGCCGCCTACAACTGTTCGTCG
>PMOF01000169.1 GCA_003162495.1 Acidobacteriaceae bacterium | reverse complement strand
GTTGGGAGTGAGTCGTAATCCGCCTGGTTGAAATGATAGAAGGGGGCGACGGAAAACAGCGCCTTGGAAGAGAGGGTGTGGACCCAGTTGGCGATGACGAAGGAATCGCGCTCGGATTGCGCGTCGCGCAGGCCGATGGAGCTGTAATAGCCGGAGGTCGTCTCGTAGTCGTCGGGGTTGGGGTCGTAGGGGATGTCGAAGTGGTCCTGGCGGTATTGCGCGTTGAGGCGGAGTTGGTCTTTGGGTGTCTGATTGCGAATGAGGGAAAGATATGCGCTTTGCGAGTTGGCGGCGTCGTGGTCGATGGTGATGATGGGCGTGGCCAGGCCATAGTTGGAGCGGGAACCGGTGAGGCTGAAGTACCAGGCGGTGACGGCGGAGTGGTCGCCGAGCGAAAACTGTGTTTCACCGGCACCGAAATTGCCGGCGGAAATGAGAAGCTCGCCGTCGAGGTTGCGCTCGAAGCCGTTGCGCGGCAGCACATTGAAAACGCCGTAGGTGCGGTCTCCCAATTCCGCGTCATAGCTGCCGCGCTGCGTTTCGAGGGTGTCGATGTCTTTGGGATCGATTTGCGGACCCACATTGGAGGCGATCTTGGTGTTGGGAATCGCAATTCCATCAATGAGCCAACTGGTCTGGTGGCCGCCGCGCATGTGAAGCATGTTGTGGGTCATGTAGGCGCCGGGGACGTAGTCGGTAATCATCTCCATGCCGGTGGTGCGGCTTGCGCCGGGGGTCTGGTCGATCATGGCGCGGTTGATGAGGGTGGTGGGGGTTACGGAATCGGTGGATGCGGAATTCTGCGAACCCTGGACGACGACGGTCTGGGCTGTGGGCGCAAGCGACAGCGGGATGTGGAGAACCGGACTGGTGTCGGAGGCTACGGTCAGCGGCTGGGTGACGGTGGCAAAGCCCGGTGAAGAGATGGTGAGTCGGTAGACGCCGATAGGGGTTTGAGGCAGATCAAATTCGCCATCGGAACCGGTGGTGGCGTGGAGAACAAATGCGGAGTCGGCGGCTCGCAGGGTGACGTCTGCGCCGGCAATGGGACGATGCTGGGGATCGTGGACCACGCCATGAACGGTGGCGAAGACGGTGGCCAGGGCGGGGATGGTCGCGGCCACCAACAGGATTGCGGGAAAAATAAAAGAGGGACGACGCATGAAAGACGAACCTCAAAGAGTGGTGCGGCCGATGAGCGGCCGGAATGCTCAGTGGGCAAACAGACGGAAGCCTGCCCCTGAATAGGAGGCAAGGCGTTGAATGGGAATTTTCAGGCTGAGGCTGAAGCGGGAGGTGCGCGGCCGGCGCGGGTGCGGATCTGGCTGAGACGGGCGGCAGCGCGACCCATGGCGAGCGAGTGAGCTTGCGCGAGAGGAACCGGCAAACTTGCAGGGGAAGCGGCCAGAGCATGGATCGTGGTTGTTGGCGCGACGGCGTAGCCGGGGAAGTAGGGGCAGGTTAAGGGGGCGGCGAAGATGCGCTTGTCCGACGCGGCTTCGGCCATCACGGCGGCCATGCGCGTAGACATGGCGCAGTGATGGGTGCCGTGACGGCGACAGCAGGCGGGGAGGCGCGACTCGTCGCTGGCGGAAAGGGTTGCCGCAAGCGGACCCAGACCGAAGAACAGAACCATGACGATGGAAAGCGTGCGCCGCATCTGAGATTCATGCTACACGAGGACCGGGACCGTGAAAACGGAGGAATGGCGGCGGTCAGGTATCATCGGGTTATTCAGTGATTGAAGCACTCCAACGAGGAAATGCCCGTGTCTGACGTGAATGTATCCGAATCGCCGCAACAGTTGGCGGCTGAGGCTGCGCAGGAAAATCGCAGACAGCGCCCGCTGCGCATTGCTCTCTTTGGATTTGGGACGGTGGGCAGTTCGGTGGCGCGGATTCTTGTCGAGTCGAAGCCGGAGGGACTGGAACTGACGCATGTCTTCAACCGCGACGTGGCGCGCAAGCGTGTGGAGTGGACGCCTGCCAGCGTGGAGTGGAGTGAGAATGCCGATGCGGTGCTGGCCGCAGACGTAGACGTGGTGGTGGAGCTGGCGGGCGGGCTTGAGCCGGCGGGCGGCTGGGTACGCAAGGCGCTGGATGCGGGCAAGAACGTGGTCACGGCCAACAAAAAGCTGATTGCGTATCACGGCGTGGAACTGGAGCGGCTGGCCGCGGCCAAGGGCGGCCATCTGAAATATGGCGCGGCTGTGGCGGGTGGAGTTCCCGTGATTCCGGGGTTGGAACAGGGATTGGCCGGCGACCGAATCGAACGCATTGAAGGCATTCTGAATGGAACCTGCAATTTCATCCTAAGCAAGATGGAGGAGGGCGCGGAATACGCAACGGTTCTGGCGACGGCGCAGGCGCGAGGATTTGCCGAGGCCGACCCGACCGAGGATGTGGGCGGATTTGACGCGCGGGCTAAGCTGGCAATTCTGATGCGCCTGGCGTTGCGCGTGGAGGTGGACCCGGAGGAGATTGTGCCGCGGCCGATTACGACGATTTCTGCGGTGGACTTCAGCTATGCGCGGGATCTGGGCTGCACCATCCGGCAGATTGCGCGGGCGGAGCGGGCGGGCGGGCCGGTGGCGGCGACGGTGGGGCCGATGCTGGTGGATTCGCGGTCGCCGCTAGCCTGGTCGCGAGGCACGGAGAATATGGTGATTCTGTCGGGACACTACGGTGGGGATGTGGTGTTTTCAGGCCATGGGGCGGGCGGGCATCCGACGGCGGTAGCGGTGGTGAGCGATCTGCTGGCGCTGGCGCATGGATCGCGAAGGGTGGAAGTTCCATCGGCTCCGGCTGGCGTGAGCGGGGAGTTTGAGGTTCCGCATTACATAAGATTCCTAGTGCGGGACCGGCCGGGGATTGTGGCAGAGATTACCGGAGCGCTGGCGAAAGAGCACATTAACATTCGCGCCATTGTGCAAAAGCCGGGCTATCCACAGCACGCGTTGCCGTTTGTGGTGACCGTGGAGCCGTGCAGGAGCTCGGCGCTGAAGCGGGCGCTAGAAAGCATCCGCGGCATGGATTGCATGATTGCGGAGCCGCTGGATTTGCAGATGCTTGAATGACCAGGGACTTGGGACTAGGGACCAGGGACTAGGGACCAGGGACNNGGGACTACCGGGAACGGGAATAGGGAACAGGGAATTGGGACCAGAGACCATGATCGACACGAAGTATCGATGTGAGATTTGCGGTGAAGAGAGCGAGCATCCGGTGCGGTGGATTGTGATTCACTGCAGCGACGCGCAACTGACGGTTTTCAAATGGACCAAGGTAGCGGCCGATGCGCCGCACGCGCGGCACTATTGCGGCGAGGCGCATGCACAGGTTTATATCAGCAGGTGGTTTGAATCGTTCTGCGGGTAAGTCTTCATTTCCATTCCCGAGATTTTAATTCTTATGTCCTGCAGATGCGGGGCCGGTGGATTCGCGGATGACTAACTCCGGGGCCATGACGATCTCGGCGGGGAAGGCCTTTTCGCGATTTGCAATGCGCTCGAGCAGCACCTGAGCGCCGCGCTTGCCCATCTCAAGCAGCGGCTGGCGGACGGTGGTGAGCGAAGGCGTGGAGTAGGCGGCGGACTGGATGTCGTCGAAACCGACTACGGAGACGTCGCCGGGGACGGTGAGGCCGGCGTCTTTAAGGGCGCGGATGGCGCCGATGGCGGCGATGTCGTTAAAGCAGAAGATGGCGGTGAAATCGCGCGTCTTTTCAAGCAGCGCCTGCATGGGACGGTAACCGATCTCGGGCGCCATGGGATGGTATCCATCCTTCATAGACCATCCGGCGGAATCGATGCCAATGACCAGTGCCGGATCGATTTTGAGCTTCATGTCGCGGGCCACAAGCTGGATGCTCTCCCAACGGAATTCCGAATCGGGGATGGCGCGCGGGCCGCGCATGAAGGCCACGCGGCGATGGCCGAGCGAGTGCAGATGGGCGAGAGCCTGTTCCACGGCGCGCTGGTGGTCGAGCACGATGTTGGTTACGTTCTCGACCGGGCTGTGGGCTGAGATGGCGACAACCGGAACCGGCACTTCAATGTGGTCGGCGGGCGTGTTGAGAAGCAGGAAACCATCGACGGCGCGCTCGACGAGCATGCGCGGATATTTTTCAATGAGCTCGCGCTTCCAGTCGTGGCAGGCGGTGAAGTAGAAGTAGTGCGCCGCGGTCAGTTCCTGAACGACCCCGCTCATGACGCGGGTAAAGTAGCCTTCGCTCAGGTCGGGCGCCAGCACGCCCACGCTCATGGAACGGCTTTGGCGGAGAGAGCGGGCAAAGTAGTTGGGGCGGTAGTTGAGCCGCTCGGCCGCCTCCATGACCCGGTTGCGGGTTTCCTGCGGGATGGACTTGGCGGAGGGCGAGTTATTCAGGACCAGGGAGACGGTGGTCTGGGACAGCTCAAGATGCTCGGCGAGCATTCTCAGGTTGACGTGCCCGGATGGCGCAGAACCATTACCTTTTGCCATGTTGGAGTTGTAACACGTCTTACCCGGACGGGAAAACGTGTTAACGGCTGCCGGAAAGATCAGGCAGGCGAGCGATGCGGAATGACAAGGCGGGCGGGTCAGGGAGTCTGGATGGTGTTTAATCCTGGTTTGAGCGGCCAGGTTTTGCCGTTGAAGACGAAGTTGCCGGTGAGCGTGCCGGGGAGAGTGATGGTTGCGTTGAGGCCTGCGCCCTGGCGGTGATATTCAACCTGGATGTTGCCTTGAGGATGAGGATAGGTGGCTGAGAGCGAGGGAAGCGCGCCCAGGTGGGGTGCGATGCGGACGGTGGCAAATCCGGGACTGGCGGGTTGAATGCCGGCGACCAGAGTGAGCATGTCGAAGATTGGATGGGCGCTCCAGGCGTGGGAATCGGAGCGGGTGTCGCCGGGAATCTCAGGCCAGGTGCTGAAGTGGAGAGGCAGGAGCTTGCGCCAGGGATCGAGGGAGCCGAGATATTCATCGGTGAGGCGGGCATGGGCAATTTCGGAGTGTTCCAAGGCGCGTGCCAGGTAAAAGCGGAAATAGTAGGAGGCGCTGAGAACGCCGTTGGGCGTGGTGCCGGGCTCGATGGCCAGCATCTGGCGAAGCACTTGCTCCTGGCGGTCTTTGGGGACGACATCGTAGAGGACGGCGAGAATATTGGCCTGCTGGCTGAAGGCCTTCTGGTCTGGCGTATCGGCGATGAGGCCGCGCGAGGCGGACCAGCACTTGTTGAAGAGGGCGGTGCGGACATGGTTGGCGCGGGTGTGGTAACGAGCGGCGAAGAGCGGGTCGCCGAGGGCTTTCTCGAGGTCGGCTGCGTCGCTGAGGGCTCCGAGATATTCAAGCGTGGTGACGCAGGACTCGTGATTGGCGTCATAGGTGGGGATCGTTTGTTTTTCGGCGACCCAGTCGATAAAGCTCCACCAGGGAAGTTCGTGCAGCAGGCCATCAGGGTTTTCCTGGCCTGCGAACCAGTCGAGGATCGTGCGCGTTCCGGGCAGCTTGGAACGGACGAAGCCGGGATCGGGGCGATAGAGCCAGTAGTCGTGGACCATGCCGACGTAGAGCAGGGAGAACGTGGGGATGGTTTGCGGCAGGACGCTGGGATAGCGGCTGCGGGTGATGCCGTCGGGAGTGCGAGACTGGTCGAAGGCTTCGATGGCCTGGCGGGCGAGGCGGTCGTCGCCCGCCACAGCGTAGGAGATGAGGGCCTGGATGCGGGTGTCGCCCACGTATTGGAGCTGTTCGTAGTAGGGCGTGTCCATGTAGGTTTCATGCGCGTCGAGGCGGGCGGTGCGCCAACTGATCTCCCAGATTTTTGCAAGATCGGTGGCCAAGGCGGGATCGGAAGCGGAGCTCTCGGCTGAGAATTTGGCGCGTTCTTCGAAGGGGTAGGCGGTGAAGTGGGCAGTCATGGACTCGAGCGTCAAAGGGAGGTCGTCGGTATAGACTTCGATATCCAGGTATCGCCAGGTGCGCCACCATAGAGGTTCAAATACACGATTCATAAGACCGTCGGGATGGAAAGAGTCGGTGAGGCCAAGGGCGACACTGGGATGCTCCAGGCCGTTTGCGTCCTTAAAGGTCGTCGCGTCGCGGTCCCCTTTTTTTCCACCGGCACCATAGAGGGCTTCGGAGTAGGTCAGCGTGATATGAGAACGACCGTTTCCGCCCGAGACGACGAGGCGCGGATAGGCGGTGGTGAGGGTCTTACGATCGAGCAGGATGTGGGTGTGGGTGAGGGCTGGAAGCACAATTGGAGCTGCGGGGAACCTCTTGAAATCCGGAGGAATGGGGGTTGGGATTTCTGCGGCCGACCGAACGTTACTTAAAAAATAATTCTCAAAGGACGTCCGAACCACCTCGCCTGGACTGGTTTCTGAGTATTCCATTGGAGGAAGGCTGTCCGGCACAAGGCCCCAGGGATTATCGCCCGTTGTGTCGGCGGAATGCGCTCTATTTGTGCCCGGATAAATGCTCTCGCGCATGGGATCCGCCGGTTTGATCCAGCGATTGTTCGCCGGACCGGGGTCATTCCAGTTCCAGTTGTAATGAAATCCGTCGAGTTCCTCACCCGGGCCGGCGGCCCTATAGGCCTTGAACGTCACTGAGTTGGGGTCGAGAAGCCGGTAGAAGCCCTCCATATCCACCAGCCAGCCGTTTGGCGTGCTGATGTCGGCGTCGCCGGTAGCCTCGGATTCAAGCAGAAAGGCGGTGCGGTCCGTCATCTGGGCGATCGGGGCATAAATGCCGAAGTTCCATACAGTTGCAGTAATAAGGTTCGAGCCTGCTTTAAGGGTGGGGGC
>PMOF01000060.1:2726-15180 GCA_003162495.1 Acidobacteriaceae bacterium | reverse complement strand
GGGAGTGCGGGTGGGTTACCGCCGCGTTTCTAGCGTCCCATCTTCAAATGTTCACCGGCGGCTCTTCTGTGCCGTCTTTCGGCTTGATAAGGCTATCCACAGGGTTCTTGTCCGGGTCCTGCATTGACTTTTCTCCGCTGTACCGTGTGATAGCTTCTTTCATCGTTTCGGCGCGAAAATCGGGAGGCATTTTCTGCGGGTCACTCATGATTGGTTTATCCTCCAAGCCGCGCAAAGAGTGCCACGGGCACAGCGCGGGGTCAAGTACCTAGCTTGGCTCATTCGCTCCACACGCCCCGTGGACGCGTCGGTGGAAAGTCCGGGTGGGTAGCGGCACGGTTATGCACAGCCAAGCGCGCCGAAATATCGACGCCGGTTTGAGCTGTAATCGGTCTGGTGTCAGTTTTGGTGTCAGTTCATTCCGTGTTTTGTGTCGTTTCGCGGCGTCTCCAGTCAACTCATGGCGGGGCGTATCTACTAGAAACAAAACACGCAACGCACAAAACAAAGCGGATGGGGTCAATAGTCGAATCTGATTCGTAATCAGCAGGTCGTCAGTTCAAGTCTGACCGTCGGCTCCATTCCGCCCGGCTCTCAATTCCCAAAAAGCGACCGAATCCAGTACCGGTTTTGCCGTCTTTCATGCATTTCCCTTCGGTTATCCACATACCCTCTCGTCACTTCCAGCTGGCGAACGAACCAAATCAGGCACCCATTATCCACGTGTTTTTGTCGCGGGAAAAGTTTCGGACTGCTTATCCACGCTTACACTTGGCATAATCGCAGCAAGAAACGGTTCCTTGGTATCTGCCCTAAGAGATACATCCAGGAGAGATACGCCCAGGACCCGAGTCTGGAATTCGAGTTCAAAACACGAGTTCAATCCCCGGGGCCGAGACGTACCGGGGTCTCCAGCGTCAGGTCTTAGTCGCTGGGGGTGGTGTACCACTTGTGGGAGCACTCAAGAGTGACCAGCTATAGCCGTCCGGACGTGTTGCGCATCTTGCAGATCAGTTCCCACCAGTTGCTGGGTTGGGAACGGGCCGGGATTTTTCCCTCCCAACAGGTTTATACCTTCCAGGATCTCGGGCAGCTCAGGACGCTGCGCGCGCTGCGCGAGGAAAGCGTATCCGCGGCCTCCATACGGCTGTCGATCTCTGCGATGAAGGCGGTGGCCGGCATGGCCAATCCGCTGCTTGAGGCCTGCCTGGTGCGGACCGGCACGCGCCTCGCTTTCCGGCACCGCGGCGCCATGGTGGACCCCATTCGACGCCAGTTGCTGTTCGACTTTGAGCGCCTCAACCGGATGGGCCGAACGGAGTGGCTTGACCGGTCGTCGGCAGTGCCAGAGCCCTCTCCGATGCGGCTGCGGGGTATCGCAAGCCCGCGCGGGATACTGGATCGGTTTCTCGCCGCAGTGCAAGCCGAGGAGGGACCCGATAAGCAACGTGCCATTTCCCTCTACGAAGAGATCCTGGAGCTCGATCCGGAATACGCGGCAGCCTACATTAATCTCGGCACCATCCACTTTCATCTGCGCCAGTTTGGCCGCGCCGAGGAGCTTTATCGCCGGGCCACGGTAGCTGACCCCAGCTACGTGCTGGCCTTTTTCGATCTGGGAAACGTACTCGATGAGTTGCGGCGGCTGGACGAGTCCATTGTTGCGTATCAGCGCGCGGTTGCCCTGGCGCCCCGCTACGCCGACGCCCACTACAATCTGGCGCTGGCTTTCGAGCGCAAGGGAGAGCTGCGGCAGGCGCTGCGGCACTGGCATGCCTATCTCAAGCTGGACAATTGCGGTCCCTGGGCCGAGCATGCCCGTGTTCAGATGGGCAAACTCCTGAGCCGCGAACAGCTTGCCATCGCCTGGCGCGCTACCGGCTATATTCCGCCTCGCAAAGGAGCGGCAACGCTGGAACTGGTAAGCGCGCTACCCAAATGATCGTCTGTTGATTGGCGATCCCGCCCTTGACGCGCATCTTTCATTCCACGCTGTGGGACTCGCAACCGCAACGCCCCTTTTTGGCCCCTGAGACAACTTCCTGCCGATCCCGGTGTCTAACCCGGAAGGAGATATCCGTCCGGTGTTCCGGGAACCAACCTGGACACAGCAGATGATTGCGCGCGCGGCTGGATTCCATTTAACGCCTTTTCTTGCTCTTTGCAACAGGCGCCCGCCCGTTCTTTAGGATCGAAGACCGCGGGAAGGAGCATTCGTGCGCCTGAAATATCCACCATTCAATCCCCCAAGGATGGCGAAGATGATAACCACTGACCTTTCGCGCCGGATGCGGCTTTTGGCATGCGGCTCGATTGCTGCCTGCGCCATGATGGCCGGCGCGCAATCCGTAGCTCCCCGCATTTCCGGGGAAATCACCAATGCAGAACAATCAACCTTGAAGGGTTCGCTGGATCCCTTGGCTCAGGCCCAATTCGACTCCGGCCGGGTTCCGGCCGATACCCGGCTGAGCGGCGTCAGCATCGTGTTCAACCGCACGGCCACGCAACAAGCCGACCTGGATGAGTTGATTGCCGCGCAGCAGAATGCAGCTTCCCCGCTTTATCACCAATGGCTGACCCCGGACTCATTCGCGGACCGCTTCGGATTGGCGCAATCCGATCTCGACAAGGTGCGGAGCTGGTTGGAGCAGCAGGGTTTCTCCGTCGATTCAGTGGCCCGCAGCAAGAACACGATCCGCTTCTCCGGCACGGCGGGGCAGATTGAGCAGGCCTTCTCCACGCAGATGCACTATTACACAGTCAAAGGCGTGCGTCACTTCGCTCCTTCGACGGCGCTCTCCGTGCCGGCAGCGATTGCGCCCACCGTTCTCGGGATTCGCAACCTCGATGACCTGCGGCCCAGATCGCACGCGATCTACAGTAAAACGGGCCACGTGACGCCGGCGTTTACTTCGGGTCAAACCGGCAAAGTGTTTTTCGCGCCCGGCGACATTGAAACCACGTACGACATCAAGCCGGTTTACAGCGGCGGCTACACAGGAACCGGGCAATCGATTGTGATCGTGGGCCAGTCCGCGGTGGTGATGAGCGACATTGAAAACTTTCAAAACGCAGCCGGCCTCACCGTCAAGGATCCTACGCTGGTGCTGATGCCCGGCACCGGCACGTCCGCAACGTTCGGCGGAGATGAATCGGAATCGGATCTCGACCTTGAGTGGTCGGGAGCGATCGCCCCCGGCGCCAGCATTTATTTCGTGTTTACCGGCAGCAACACCAATTATGGCGCCTTCGACTCCATACAGTACGCGGTCGACGAAGACATTGCTCCGATTATCAGCAGCAGTTATGGCGCATGCGAAGCAGAACTGGGCGGCGCCACACTCGAGTCGACGTTTCAGCAAGCCACGGCGCAGGGGCAGACCGTAATGTCCGCGTCTGGCGATAGCGGCTCCACCGATTGCTTTGTTGGCACCAACGTCAACAATCCTACGCTGGCGCAACAGGAAGCGCTCGCCGTGGATTACCCCGCCAGCAGCGCGTACGTGACGGGGATGGGCGGCACCGAGATCTCGTCAACGGCAGACAGCGGGGATTATCTCACCGCAGGTAACGGTTATTGGGAAGCCAGCAGCAACGGGTCAGACGTCATCAGTTCCGCGCTGAAATACATCCCGGAAGTGGCCTGGAACGACGACTTGGCCGGTTGCGGGACTAGCGATTGTTTAGGCTCAAGCGGCGGCGGCGCCAGTGCGCTGTTCACCAAGCCAAGCTGGCAAAAAGGTGTCCCTGGCATTCCCGCCGACGGCAAGCGGGATGTGCCGGATCTGGCGCTCTACGCCTCACCGAATTATCCCGGCTACCTGTTTTGCACCAGCGATAGCAGCTCAAGCGGGCCCTGGAACTCGGGGCAGCAGGCAAGTTGCAACAGCGGCTTCCGCGATTCTGCAACTCAGGATTTGACCGTCGCCGGCGGCACCAGCTTCGCCGCGCCCATTTTCTCCGGCATGCTGGCCCTCATCAACCAGAAGGCTGGTTTCACTTCCGGACAGGGGCTTATCAATCCAACGCTTTATACCCTTGCTTCCAATACCTCGACTTACGGGTCGGCCTTCCACGACATCACCACCGGCAACAACGATTGCACCGCGGGTTCGAGCTTTTGCAGCGGCACCATCGGCTTCTCTGCCGGGGTTGGCTACGACCAGGTCACCGGACTTGGGTCCGTCGACCTCGCCAACCTAGTAAACCTTTGGCCCTCCAACACTGGAACCGCGCTGATCGGCACAACCACAACGATCACCGCATCGAACGCGTCACCGGCCATCAATGTTGCGGACAACTTCGCCATCGCGGTCACATCCAACGCCGGTACCACTGTACCCACCGGCACCGTGCTGCTTACGATTGACGGCGGCCCGAGCCTGGGCGGCCCGGCCAACGTGACAGAAACCCTGACTGCGAACGGGACCTACACCTACAGCACGTCTTTCGCTACATCGGGACCGCACCAGATCATTGCTCAATACTCCGGCGACAGCACGCACGCCGTCTCTACCGGAGTGGTGTCGATCTCGATCGCAACGATCAGCTCAGGCTCCGGTACGTTCAAGCTCGCGGCTACCAATGTGACGGTTGCCCAAGGCAGCCAGGCGAGCTCAACCATCACCGTTACTCCGGCGGGGGGCTACACAGGCACGGTCGATCTGACATTCGACACTTCCAACGATAATGCCCTGCAAAACCTCTGCTACTTATTCAGTAACACGGCCAGCAATGGCGACGGCACGGTAGCCGTCACTGGCACGACCGCCGCCACTACGCAGCTGACTCTTGATGCCAACGCCGCAGACTGCGCCACAAGTGGCATCACAGGCGGCATGAAACGCTTCCATGCGCCGAACAAAGTCAACACGTCAAGAAATAACGGTCCTAACCCAACACCGCTCGCTTTGGCCTTTGCGGGGCTGCTGCTGGCGGGCTTCCTGGGGCGCCATTCACGCAGGTTCCGCAGTCTGGCGGGGCTGATCGCTCTGCTCGCCATCGGGCTAGGTCTCTCGGCTTGCAATGGCATCAACGGCAATCCCCTCACCAACCCACCCCAAGGAACCTATACCTTGACCGTGACCGGACAAGACTCGGCCACACCCACCATTACCGCAACGACAACCTTCACCTTTGTCATCAACTAACCGCTGAACTCAAAGGGGCGGACATCTCCGAGTGTCCGCCCCTTTCTTTTTGAGTCAATCCCTCCCTCGCATTTGCGCTGCAATTCCCTCTGGCTTCGCCGCCGAAAAGCGGATGAGTGTTCGCCGGTGGCCGGTTTTGATACACTCCGAGGCCGGAGGCAGGTTTTCTTTTGATTCACTCAACGCACAACAGCACGCCGCTCACTCAGCTCTCTGAAGAGGAGAATCTCTTCTACACCACGGTGCGGCAGTTTGCCGAGGAGACCATCGCGCCGCAGGTGCGCGCCATGGACGATGAACAGCAATTTGTCGCCGGCCTGGTGGCGCAACTGACCGGCCTGGGGCTAATGGGCATTGAGGTTCCGGAAGAGCAGGGAGGCGCGGGCGGCAGCTTTTTTGACGCGGTGCTGGCCATTGAAGCCATCTCCACCGTAGACCCGGCAGTGGCCGTGCTGGTGGACGTGCACAATACCCTGGTGATCAACGCGCTGCGGCGCTGGGCCACGCAGGCGCAGCAGCAAGATTGGCTGCCGAAACTGGCCGCCGGAACGGTGGGCGCTTATGCCTTGAGCGAGGCCGGCTCCGGGTCGGATGCGTTTGCTTTGCAAACCCGTGCGGAGACTTTTGCAGGTGGCTTCCGGTTGAATGGCCGCAAGCTTTGGATATCAAACGCCCGTGAGGCCGGGCTTTTTATCGTCTTTGCCACGCTTGATCCGGCCGCCGGCTATCGCGGCATTACCGCCTTCCTGGTCGAAAAGGGAACGGCTGGATTCACCGTGGGCCGCAAGGAAGACAAGCTGGGCATTCGCGCCAGCAGCACCTGTGAGCTGATTTTTGACGGCTGCGAAATTCCGCAGGAAAATCTGCTGGGCGAGCTGGGCAAGGGCTACAAAATCGCCATCGAGACGCTCAACGAGGGCCGCATCGGCATTGGCGCGCAGATGCTGGGCCTGGCCGAGGGTGCGTGGGGGCACGCGGCCCGCTACGCGCGCGAACGCCGCCAGTTTGGCAAGCCCATCGCGGAATTTCAAGCGGTGCAGTTTACGCTGGCCGAGATGGCGACGGACATTGAGGCGGCGAAGCTGATGGTCTACAACGCGGCGCGACTCAAGGATGCTGGCCAGCCATATGTGCGCGAAGCCGCCATGACCAAATATTTAGCATCGATGGTGGCCGAGCGCGTGGCCAGCCAGTGCGTGGAGGTCTTCGGCGGCAACGGCTTTGTGCGGGATTATCCGGCGGAAAAATACTACCGCGACGCCAAGGTCGGCAAGATTTACGAGGGCACGTCGAACATGCAACTTGCCACCATCGCCAAGCAGGTGCTGGGGCGCTAGAGAGCATTCGCTGTTACAGCAGTTTGGGTGCCCCATCCTTCGCGCTTTTTGCGAAGGGTGGGAACAGAGTTGCCGCCTGCGCGACCTGGCGGATGTGCGCGGGCCTGGTCCTGCAGCAGCCGCCGACAATCTGCGCCCCGGCAGCAAACCATTTCTCCGCCTGCGCCGCGAAACTCATGGAATCGCCGCTGCCAGTCCATTGCCGCGATGCGGCGTCCCATCCTTCGCCGGAGTTTGGATAAACCACGATGGGCTTGCCGGTGGCCCCGCGCAGTTCTCCGATCAGCGCCGGCATGAGCGCAGGCTGCGTGCAATTCACTCCCACTGCAACGGTCTGCGGAAAGCGGGCGACCGCCGCGGCGCATTCGCTGAGCAGCTCGCCGTGGGCCACATGCTGCGCGTCTTTGCAGGTGAAGCAGAACCAGGCCGCCACATCCGGCCAGGGAGCAAGCGCTTCGCCGATAGCCTCGGCTTCCTCAAGCGACGGCAGCGTTTCAAAAGCCAGCAAATCGGGCGATTTCAAATCGGCAGCTTCGGCCAGCACGCGAATGCGCTCGCTGTGAAACTCGACCAGCTCACCAAAGCTGCAACCATAGTTGCCGTGATATTCGGCGCCATTGTGCAGCGCCGCTCCATACGGACCCAGCGAAGCAGCTACTACCACGCGCCGCTCAGGAAACTCCGCCGCCGCCCTCCGCGCCAACTCCACTGCGCGCAATAACGCTGCGTCGGCGCGCTCGGCGCTCAAGCCAATCTCCGCATAGCCCATGCGCGAAACCTGGTAGCTCGCCGTGAGAATGCACTCTGCGCCCGCCTCGATGTAAGCGCGATGCACGGCGCGCACTTTTTCCGGCGCAACCTCCAAAACATGCGCCGACCACAGCGGGCCATCGATCCGCGCGCCCCGATATTCAAGCTCCGAGGCCATTCCGCCATCGAGCACGCGCACTCCTTGCAGAATCGCGTCTAGATCTTGGAATCGTTCGGTCATGGATTTATGGTAATGCCCGGCGACACAAAGCGGACTAGCAAATAAAAGCGGCACCGGCGCCGCTCACACGATCTTCGCTCGCTTGGCATTTCGTGTTCGACTTGGCGGGGGGTCAAGAAGCTTGGGCCGGGCTGTATTTTCCTCGGGTAACTCGTCGTGCAAAACGACTTTGAGCAGCAACTTGCGAACCCGAATGCCGCCGTTGTAATCGATGTAGCCGAGCTTCCTGAAGCGATTCATGAAGAAGTTCACGCGTGACCGGGTTGTCCCGACAATCTCCGCGAGTGTCCCCTGCGTGACCGCCGGAATCTTTGCCTCCGGCTTGCCCGGTTCACCATATTCCGCCATCATCAGGAGCGTCCGCGCCAAACGTCTCTCGCTGGAGTTGAACAGCTGATCGATGAGATCAGCCTGGGTTCGCATGCCCCGTATCACGATGAACTTCAGAAAGGAGTCGCAGAACGCATGTTCCTCGTGCAGGACGCGGAGCATTTGTTCCCTTGCGATCTTGTACACCACACAGGCTGTAACGGCGGTGGCCGTGACCGCTCGCAGCGTTCCCCCTCCAGCCAGCGACTCCTCGCCAAAGAAATCTCCTGCTGCGAGCAGGGTAACCGTAGCTTCTTTGCCGTTCTTGGAAATGACGGTGAGCTTGGCCCGGCCAGACTGAAGATAGAACACAGAGTCGGCCGGGCGTCCCTGGGAATAGAAAACCTGTCTTGCCGTGTGGTGGATGATGCTTCGTCCCGGCCCTTTGGCTGCGAGCAAAATATCAGTATTAAAGGGCTTCTTAGTTACTCCGGCCATCTAACGGCCCTTCCCTGAGTGTGGCCTGGATATGCATAATCTTCATCGCAGCCGTATGGGGCCAGGATGGTCTGCCATTCTGCTGCAGAACGCACAACCCGTCATGTCCCAAGGCAGCATAGCACCGCAAAGGATTTTAGCCTGTGCAGTTTAGCGCACCTTTGGCATTTAATTTTCAGGAGGGAATCCGGCGCGGAACGTGCGCAACATCGGGCCGAAATGTACGCGCGAGTTGAATTCTTGGAAGCTGGATTTGCGCCGGCCGCAGACTTACAGCTTCTGCGTCCGCTGCACGGCGCGCACGCCTGCTACCCGGCGCAGGCCCAGGACCATGCGGTTCAGGTGGTGCACGTCTTCCGCTTCAACAATAAATTCGACGATGGCTTCGTTGTTTTCTCCGCGCTGGATTTCAACGCCGCGGATGTTGGTGTTGTCGTCGGAGATCACGGCGGTCATTTCTTTCAACATGCCGGTGCGGTCGTCGCAGAAGACCGTAATCTTGACCGGATAACGCTGCGGCCGGCCATCGGATTGATCGCCCACGCGGGCCCACTCCACGGCGATGCGGCGGTCGCTTTCATACAGCAGGTTTTGCACGTTGGGGCAACTGCGCGCGTGCACGGCCACCCCTTTGCCGCGGGTGACGTAACCGATAATCTCTTCGCCGCGAATGGGGTTGCAACAGCGCGCACGATAGACCAGCAGATCGTTCTGTCCCTCGACTTGCAGCGAGTCCGATCCGGTGAGGTGCAGCTTGCGCACCGCATCGGACATGGTGGACTCGGCGCCGCGCGGCTTGGCTTCCGTAGCGGCGTCGGCTTCGCCCTGGTTGGCAAAGCCCGGCGCCAGCTTGTTGAGCACCTGGTGGGCGGAGTGCTTGCCTTGGCCGAGCGTGGCCAGCAGATCCGCGGCCGTGGCGACGCCATACTCGTTGGCAATGCGGCCCAGATCCTGGTCAGTCATCTGGCTCATCGGGACCTTGAATTTTTTGGCCTCGCGTTCCAGCAGCTTGCGGCCGATCTCGACGGCCCGGCGGCGCTGATCTTCATTGAGCCAGTGCTTGATCTTGTTGCGCGCCCGCGGACTCTTGACGAACGTGAGCCAGTCGCGGCTGGGCTTGTGGTCTTTCTGGGTCACGATCTCGACAATGTCGCCGGTGCGCAGCTTGGCGCGCAACGGCACCATGCGACCGTTTACCTTGGCCCCCACGCAGGTGTGGCCCACCTCAGTGTGGATGGTGTAGGCAAAGTCCACCGGCGTGGCGTCTGCCGGAACCACCACTACCTTCCCTTTGGGCGTGAAGGTGTAGACCTCATCGGGATACAGGTCCATCTTCAGGCTGGAGAGGAATTCGTTGGGGTCCGTCATCTCCTTTTGCCACTCGACCAGTTGCCGAATCCAGTTGAGCCGCTCCTCGTCGCGAGCCGTCACCGAGCTGCTGCCGGACTTGTACTTCCAGTGGGCCGCAATGCCCTCCTCGGCGATGCGGTGCATCTCTTCGGTGCGGATCTGCACCTCGAACTGGTGGCCGCTGGCGCCCATCACGGTGGTGTGCAACGACTGGTAACGGTTGGCGCGGGGAATGGCGATAAAGTCCTTGATGCGGCCCGGCACCGGCCGCCACAGCGTGTGAATCAGCCCGAATACGGCGTAACAGGAGGCCACGTCCTGGGTGATGACGCGCACCGCCAGCAGGTCATAGACCTGTTCGAAAGAAACCTTGGAGCGCTCGATCTTCTGGTGAATGGAGTAGAGCCGCTTGATACGCCACTCCACGCGGGCCTCGATATTGTTTTCGCGCAGTTGCTCCACCAGCGTGTCTTCAACGCTGCGCAAAAACTGTTCGCCCTCTGCGCGCCGGGCTTCAACGGCCGCCGACAGTTGCTCATAGCTCACCGGGTCGGTGTAACGGAAGGCCAGATCTTCCAACTCGCCGCGCACCTTGCCCATGCCCAGCCGGTGAGCGAGTGGGGCGTAGATGTCCTGAGTCTCGCGAGCGATGGCTTCCTGCCGGTCGGGCTGCAGGTGCTCGAGAGTGCGCATGTTGTGCAGGCGGTCGGCCAGTTTAATCAGCACCACGCGCACGTCCGAGACCATGGCCAGCAGCATCTTGCGCACATTTTCAGCCTGGCGATCTTCGCGGTTGGCAAACTGAATTTTGTCGATCTTGGTGACGCCCTCCACGATGTGCGCCACCTGATCGCCAAAGCCGGCTTCGATCTCTTCATTCGTTGCGGGCGTATCCTCGACCGAGTCGTGCAGCAGGCCGGCGGCGATGGCGGTAGCGTCCAGCTTCATCTCCGCCAGCACCTCGGCCACCTCCAGCGGATGGATGATGTACGGCTCGCCGGAGGCGCGCATCTGCCCCTCATGTTGCCTGACACAGAACTCCCACGCCTTGCGGATCAGAGAGACGTCTTCGCTGGGGCGATTGGCCTGGACCCGAAGGAGCATCGCTTCAAAACGCTGGTCAACTGGAAGTTGGCGGGCGGGAAGGGGCTGGGCGATTTCCAGATCGCGCGCGGACGCTTGCGGCTCCCCGGCAGGAGACGGGGGCGCGGTGGAAATATCTGCCGGAATGGGTTGCCGGACAGTCGCCATGCTTCATTATAGGCCGCAATGGTTCCATGAGATAGAAAGCGCAGGCTTACTCTGGGAACTGAGCGGGGCCGACAGGTGGATTTGACACCTTAGAAACTTGGTAAGATGAAGGCTGTTGACACGCTGGAAAGAATGGTCAGAATCAGCAATTTGAGCTCCTAACTCAAAGCCATTCAAGCCAAGCAGGGGCCGGCGGCCCATTTGCTCCCGGTCAAGGGAGCCCAAGATGAAGCCGCGCAAACCGCGACCTGCTAGAAACCCTGAAACGCACCTGCAGACGCCGGTAACGGCAAAGCGGCCGGCGTCGCCTTTTGCGCGGAATCACGAGAAGCCTGCGGCGACCCAGCGGCGTGAAGGGCGCGATTCGAAACCCCGCATGTCTCCGGCAGGCAAAGTCCCCCGACCTGAGAAAACCAGACCTGAACCGACCCGATCGCAACCGGCCGCATCGCCGCTCCGCAGCCCCGGGGCGCTGATCAACCGCCGCGCCGCCGACCGGCTGCGCAGCGGCTATCTGTGGGTCTATGCCTCCGACATTGAGTCGATTGAACTAGCAGATGAAGGGGTCGCAACTCCGCCCGCGTTGCTGCCGGTGGCCGACCAGCGTGGCATTCTGCTGGGCACTGCGCTGTACAGCCCATCTTCGCAAATTGCGTTGCGCATGGTCTCGCGCGAGTCGATCGATGAGCCCGCGTGGCTGGAATTGATGGCAGCGCGGCTGCGACGAGCGATTGCCCGGCGCAAACCGCTGCTGAGCGGCAAAACCGACTCCTGCAGGTTATGTTTCAGCGAGGCCGATGAATTGCCCGGCGTGGTGGTGGATAAATACGCCGACCTGGTCATTCTCCAACTGCTTGCCAAGGGATTGGATTCGCCCGCAGTGCGGGAGACATGTGTGCGCGTGCTTCGCGAGGAGCTGGCTCCGGCGGCCATTTTGGAACGCCCCGACCCGCGGATGCGCGAGCTGGAGGAGTTGGCAGCGCCCAGTGCCGAGCCACTGTTTGTGAGCGATACCGCCAAGCCGGCCACCCGCACTCAATTCCGGCTTAACGGACTTGTGTTTCACTACGACGCCAATGCCGGACAAAAGACGGGCGCTTTTCTTGACCAACAGGCAAACTACGCCGCAGCCCAGCAATGGGCGCAAAAGCTGGGCGCGACCGGGCGGGCGCTCGATGTGTGCTGCTATCAGGGCGGCTTCGCCTTGCACCTGGCCCAGGTCTGCCGCCAGGTCACGGGCATCGATGCCTCTCGCGCCTCGCTCGAGGTGGCGGAGCGAAACCTGGAAGCCAATCGCGCCCAACTCACGGCGCAGGTGGATTGGGTGGAGGCGGACGCGTTTCAAATCCTGCGCGATTGGTCGGACGCCGTCCAGATCTTTGACACCATCGTTCTCGATCCGCCCGCTTTCGCGAAAAGCAAGCGAGCTGTCGAGGGAGCCTTGCGCGGATACAAAGAATTGAACCTGCGCGCTCTTAAGATGATGCGCCCCGGGGGCCTGCTGGTGACCTGTTCCTGCTCCCACCACGTGAGCTGGGCAGAGCTCGAAGCCTCGGTGGCCTCGGCCG
>PMOF01000060.1:0-2609 GCA_003162495.1 Acidobacteriaceae bacterium | reverse complement strand
TTCCAACTGCAAATCGCTCCGTCTAATTCCCGCATAGAATCGCACCGATCCCAAGAAAATAAAGAGAGGCCAAATGAGCTGTACAAGAGCGACTCTGCTGCTATCTGCCTGTCTGTTTGTTCCTGCTATCCAAGGTCAATTGGCCGGGACAGGTCCTGTTCACGACGGTCCGGCAACCATGCAAGAACCTGCGGTCCCGCAGATCTTTGCCCCCGGTGTGATCTCGGGCACGGCAAACGACGGCCCACCCGCTTTTTCGCCCGATGGCAACACCATTTTCTTTACGCGCACCAACGGCGCCTGGGGAGCCATTCTCGAGTCCCACAAAATCAACGGCAGCTGGTCTAAACCGGCGCTTCGCACCCTTCTCAGGCCAGTGGTATGACGCGTCCATGGGAATGTCTCCCGATGGATCGTATCTGGTGTTTACCTCCAAGCGCCCGGTGACTGCGCCCGCGCCTGGAGCCAATCCCAGGGATATTCACAAAGTGGCCAATCTTTGGCGCGTCGATCGCGTGGGCTCAGGCTGGAGCAAGCCGGTCCGGCTGCCCGATACGGTCAACATGGGCAAATCGATCTGGAAGCCAAGCGTTGCGGCGAATGGCACGCTCTACTTCGTCTCCATCGACGAGAAGGGCGCCAAGCTTCTCTATTCCTCGCAATATAAAAACGGCGCCTACCAGCAGGCGCAGCCTCTTCCGTTCAGTGACGGAACCACACTGGATGTCGATCCGGAGATTGCGCCGGATGAATCGTTCCTGGTCTTCGTGAGCGCGGGGCGCCTGCCCGGCGACACGCTGGGCCATCTTTTTATTGTTGCCCGCCAGGGAGACGGATGGGGACCGGTGGTGCCGATCCGTTATGCAGGCGACGATAAGCCCAGCTACAGCACCGACGATGAACCACACCTGAGTCCCGATCGCCGCACTCTCTATTTCAGCAGCGATCGTGCGTTCCCGTTTGACCTCCCCCGCACACCCGAGCAAGCACAGGAGGATTTCAAGCGGCTGGACAACTGGGGTTGGTTCGGCGGTTACGCCAACATCTGGTATATCCCAGTGGAGCCCTATTTGAATGCAGCCAGGAGCGCAGCAAAGGGCCCCTCTTAAATTCACGCGCCCTGCGGGGCGGCGTCGGCCGGTGCCCTACTTATGGCTGGCCGCGTCTCCCGTTTCCGTCCACAGGAAAGTGAGTTGATCGGCGTCGTCCTGGACCTTCTGATCCACGCTGACTCCTGCGGAGTGGCCCCCCGTAAGGCTATAGTGCAGCAGAATCGGACGCCCGCTGGTGGAGGCGTTCTGCAGCAGTGGCGTCATCTTGCGGGCGTGCAGCGGGTCGACGCGCGTATCGCTGTCGCCGGTAAAAAACATCACCGCCGGGTAGGCCGTTCCGGGCTTTACGTTATGGTAGGGCGAGTATTTAAACAGATAGAAAAATTGCTTCTCTTTGTCCGACGAGCCATATTCGGTGGTCCAGTAAGAGCCCACCAGAAACTTCTGGAAGCGCAGCATGTCCAGCAGCGGATAGCCGCACAGCACCGCCGAAAACAGCTCGGGGCGCTGGGTGATCGCCGCGCCCATCAGCAGGCCGCCATTGGAGCGGCCGGTGATGGCGAAGTGTTGGGGTGAAGTGTATTTGTTGGCGATCAAGTATTCGGCGGCCGCAAAGAAATCGTCGAAGACGTTCTGCTTTTTTTCGAACATCCCTTGCTCGTGCCAGCTCTCGCCATACTCGCCGCCGCCGCGCAGGCTGGGCAGCGCAAACCAGCCGCCCTGCTCCAGCCACCACGCAAACGTTGGATTCCAGTATGGGGTGTCACTCAGGTTGAAGCCGCCATAGCCGGTCATCAACAGGCGCTCCGTCCCATCCTGCTTCAAGCCCCTCTTGCCGGCAATGAATATGGGAACCTGCGTTCCGTCCTTCGATTTGAAAAACACCTGCTTCAGTTCGTACTGGGTGGAGTCGAAGGGAACTTTAGGTTGGAAAAAGACTTCACGCTTGCCGGTCATCGTATCCAGCCGATAGATGGTGGGCGCAACAATGAACGACTCGAAACTGAAGAACGCATAGCGATCCGTCGTCCGGCCCTCGAATCGTGAGGCCGAACCGATGCCCTGGAAATCGATGGTGCCGGCCGGCTTTCCGTCCAGGGTGTACGCGGTGGTTTGCGTGCTCACATCCTTCAGCCGGTTCACGTAAATCTTTCCGCCCACAATCGACCACTCATCGATCACGTCCGGGCCCTCGGGCACAATCGTCTTCCAAACATCGGGCATGATGCCGGGATCGGCCTTCAGGATGACTCCCTTGGGCGCCTTGTAATCGGTCTTCACATACCATGCGCCCCGGGCGTAGATCGCGCTGAAGCGCGAATCGAGCCCCCAGACCAGCACCTCAAAAGGCGCACCCGGCTTGGTCAGGTCGCGGTAGACGATGTCCACGCGCCGGGCGGGCACGCCGCGATCGATTTGAATGACGAGATAGCGGCCATCGTCCGTCACCTCACCTGAAAAAAGATCGTTGCCCGTGAGCAGCTCTCCGCGAAACTCCCGTCCGAACACCAGCGTGTCCTTGGAATTGCGCGTCCCCAGCACGTGCTGGTAGAGCAG
>PMOF01000226.1:786-2785 GCA_003162495.1 Acidobacteriaceae bacterium | reverse complement strand
GCCGCCTCGTAGTCGAAGTCCATGTTCACCGGGCACACGGCCATGTCGGGCGTCGTAGGCACCTTGGCTCCAAACCGCAATGCAATCCCTTCATCGGGCTGAATGCGGATGGTGAGCAGGTTGGGCTGAATCTCCTGGCAGGGCCCGGCGTTTTGCAGCCGGTTAAAAATCAACAGCGGCGGCTGCTTGAACTGAATCGAGATTTCAGTGGCCCGTTTTTTCATCCGCTTTCCCGCGCGCAGATAAAACGGAACTCCCGCCCAGCGCCAGTTCTCAATCTCCAGGCGCACCGACGCATAGGTCTCCGTGCCGCTCTCCGGGTTCACGCGCTCTTCATCGCGATAACCGACTACCCGCTTACCATCAATCAGCCCCGGCCCGTACTGCCCGCGCACCGTGTTCAAGATCGGGATGGGCGGAATCGCTTTCCACACTTTCAGCTTTTCCTGGCGCACGCTTTCCGCCTCAAAGCTCGAGGGCGGCTCCATGGTCACAAAGCTCAGCAACTCCATCACGTGATTCTGCACCACGTCGCGGAGCGCGCCCGCTTTCTCGTAAAATGGCCCGCGCCCCTCCACGCCCAGCGTCTCCGCCGCTGTAATCTGCACATGATCGATATAATTCCGATTCCATACCGGCTCAAACATTCCGTTGGCAAAACGGAAAACCAAAATGTTCTGCACCGTCTCTTTGCCCAGGTAGTGGTCAATGCGAAAAACCTGGCTCTCCTGGAACACCGCATTTACCTTATGGTTCAACTCCCGCGCCGAATCCAGGTCGTGGCCGAATGGTTTCTCAATCACCACCTGCACTTTGCCCTCGGCCGGTTGCGCCATGCCTTCCGCGCCCAGGTTCTCGACGATCGGCGCAAAATATTCCGGCGACGTGGCCAGATAAAACAGCCGATTCCCACCAATTCCTTTTTCCTTCGCAATCCTGTCCAGCTCGGCCTTCAGTCCCGCATAACCGCTGGCGTCGTCGAACTGCAGCGCGTAGTAGCTGATCTGCTTCACAAACTCGTCCAGCTTTGGATCGCTTGCCTCCACATCGCCAAATTCGACAATCCCTTCGCGCATGTCCGCGGCAAACTCGTCGCCCAGCGGCCGTCGCGCCACGCCCACTATGGCAAAATTCTTCGGCAGCAGGCTCACTTGCCGCAGGTGAAACAGCGCCGGCAGCAGCTTCCGCTTGGTCAAGTCGCCCGACGCGCCGAAAATTACCAGAATTCCAGGTTCAGGGATCCGCTCGTTGCCCGGCTGGACCTGCGAAAGATCCTCGGGCCGCACACTCATCTGTATCGTTGTCATCTCCGTCCACCTTCCGCTCACACATTAACTGAGATGTTTCTAACCGTCGATCGATCCATAACTGCTCAACCCCGTTTTCCGATCGGCGATCGCTCATCTCTGACCTTTGATCCCCGGCAGCGGCGTTACAATCTAATGGGGAAGGCCCCCGCTCGCAGCCATAATATCAGGACGCATCCGGAGATTCTATGCAAGGCGCAACGTGTGATATCGGCCTCATCGGCCTCGCCGTCATGGGACAAAACCTGGTCCTCAACATGAACGATCACGGGTTCAAAGTGGCGGTATTCAATCGCACCGTCTCCAAGGTCGACGACTTCCTGGCCGACGAAGCCAAGGGCACGCATGTGGTCGGCGCGCACTCCGTCGAGGAGTTGGCCGGTCTGCTTAAACGCCCGCGCCGCGTCATGCTGATGGTCAAGGCCGGCGACTCGGTCGACCAGACCATCGACCAGCTTCTGCCCCATCTTGAATCCGGCGACATCGTGATCGATGGCGGAAACTCGCTCTTTACCGACTCNNGAAGGCGCGCGCTTCGGCCCCTCCATCATGCCTGGCGGCAATCCCGCTGCGTGGCCGCATGTGAAAGAAATCTTCCAGTCCATCGCCGCCAAAGTCGAGGACGGAACCCCGTGCTGCGACTGGGTGGGCGAAGACGGCGCCGGGCACTACGTCAAGATGGTTCACAACGG
>PMOF01000226.1:0-743 GCA_003162495.1 Acidobacteriaceae bacterium | reverse complement strand
CCGTTTTTTCCGATTGGAACCAGGGCGAGCTGGACAGCTTCCTTATCGAAATTTCGAGCCTCATCTTCGCGAAAAAAGACGACGACGGCCAGCCTCTCGTCGATAAGATTCTGGACACCGCCGGCCAGAAGGGCACCGGCAAGTGGACCGTGATCAGCGCACTCGATACCGGGCAGCCTGTCACACTCATCGGCGAGTCGGTGTTTGCGCGCTGCTTGTCCGCGCTCAAGGACGAGCGTNNCCGCATTCATTGAGGATGTGCGCCGCGCGCTCTACTGCTCAAAGATCATCTCTTACGCGCAGGGTTATATGCTGCTGCGCGCCGCTGCAAAGGAGAATGGCTGGAACCTAAACATGGGCGGCATTGCGTTGATGTGGCGCGGGGGTTGCATTATCCGCAGCCGCTTCCTGAGCAAGATCAAAGATGCCTTCGACAAAAATCCCGCCATCCAAAATCTATTGCTCGACAGCTTCTTCTCCGGCGCGCTCAACAAGTATCAAGCCTCCTGGCGCAAGGCCCTCGTTCATGCCATCGAGCTGGGCGTGCCCACTCCGGCATTTTCCACCGCGCTGGCGTTTTTTGACGGCTACAGAGCTGGCCGCTTGCCCGCCAATCTGCTGCAGGCCCAGCGCGACTTTTTCGGCGCTCACACTTATGAGCGCGTCGACCAACCTCGCGGCCAGTTCTTCCACACCAACTGGACCGGCAAGGGTGGACGCGTCTCCTCCACAACCTATAACGC
>PMOF01000080.1:10274-26081 GCA_003162495.1 Acidobacteriaceae bacterium | reverse complement strand
GGCGGCGCGGTCCCAGTGGGCGCCGTTGGCAGCGGCGTCATAAGTGCTCTCAAGAAACTGGAGCAGAGCCGCGTCCGGGTCCGCGGACTGGCGCATGTCTTCGTAGGGCAGGATGAATTCGCCGAAGTTGGAATCGAAGCGGGCTTGCGCGGGGGCGATGGGATATTGCGCGTAGCCGGGCGGCTCAGGGTAGGCGTAGCTGTAAAAGAATGGGTCAATGTAACTTCCGCCGGGGCCGGGTGCGCCGGGCCAGAATCCGCAACTGCTGACCTCGTGGGAATAAGCGTCGCGGGTGACGCGATCGGGCAGGCCCGGCATGCTGGGATGCTGCGGCGCGGGGCGGCCGGAGAAGCGCGTGCAGGCGAGATCGAGCGCGCCCCAGAACAGATGGATGGGGCTGACCTTTCCGATGAAGCCGGCGCGGAAAACGGTGAAGACGCGCGTAGTTTGAAGCAGGATCCGCCAGAAGCGCTGCGCGAATTCGGCGTCGTAGGCCTGGTGGGTCTGATCCTGGTCGAATGGGATGGGCTGCGCGATTTCCATCGGCATGGGCCAGATGTGGACTGGCGTACCGAGGCTCTCAAGCGCGGCCATGAGCTGGCGGTAAAACGCGGCCACGGTCATCGGCACAAGAGGAATGGTACGGCGGCCGGCCTGGCTGCACTCGACGACGAGCAGATGATCGACGAAATCGAAGTCGATCTGAAGAATTTGGTCGTGGCAAAACATGGGCGAGGTGGTGAGGCCGCGAATGGTGGGATAAAGCGTAACGTTCCAGCTATGGTTGATGGGCGGTGTGAGAGCCAGGCGGACCTTGCCGACGATCTGCATCCATAGCTGCAAGGTGGCGCAGGTGTCGCTCCACGCGCTCTGCGGCAGCGCGGGCCAGATGGCGGGGTTTGCGTTCTGTTCAGTCGGTTGCATTGCGTCTCACAGGGATCATCATAGCTGCTGCCGGATTCTACACCGGATTGCCGCGCGCAGCCACGGGAAACAAAGCGTTCTTTACATTCGGGCGTTTCCCCTGCCACACTAGGGAGTGGACACCCAGACAATCGTAATTCTCGATTTTGGTTCGCAGTATACGCAGCTGATTGCGCGGCGCATACGCGAACTGAACGTTTTTTCCGTGGTGCTGCCGTGCACGGCTCCGCTCAGCGAGATAAAGGCTTTGCATCCGCTGGGGATCGTGCTCTCGGGCGGGCCGTCGTCGGTGTACGATGCGGATGCGCCGGCGGCCGACCCGCAGATACTGGCGCTTGGCGTGCCCGTTCTGGGCATCTGCTACGGATTGCATTTCATCGTGCACCACCTAGGCGGCAAGGTGAAGTCTGCTCCGCTGCGCGAGTATGGGCACGCGGAGGTGACGATTCAAGATGACCAGACGGCGCTTTTTGCGGGTCTGCCGGCGACGATGCAGGTGTGGATGAGCCACGGCGACGAGGCGCTGGAGCTGCCGGCGGGGTTCCGCCGGACTGCGGTTACCTCAAATGCGCTGGCGGGGATTGCGAACGAAGAGCGGCGCATCTGGGCGGTGCAGTTTCATCCCGAGGTGCACCACACGCCGCTGGGGCCGCAGATCATCAAAAACTTCGTTTTCTCGATCTGCGGTGCGGCGGGCGACTGGACGCCGGCGCATTTCATCGAGAGCACGGTGGCGTCGATTCGCGAGAAGGTGGGCGCGGGACACGTCATCTGCGGGCTGTCGGGCGGGGTGGACTCGTCGGTGGCGGCAGTGCTGGTGCATAAGGCGATCGGCAGCCAGTTGACCTGTATTTTTGTGAATAACGGAGTGCTGCGCAAGAACGAGTTCATCAGCGTGCAGAAGAATCTGCGCGACAAGCTGGGGTTGCATATTGTCGCGGTGGATGCGAGTGAGCGGTTCCTGAAGCAGTTGGCCGGAGTGACCGACCCAGAGACCAAGCGCAAACGGATTGGCGCGGAGTTCATTGCGGTCTTCGACGACGAGGCTACGCGGATTGCCAAGGAGACGGGCGGCGTGGACTGGCTGGTGCAGGGCACGCTCTATCCGGACGTGATCGAATCCAGCAGCGTGAAGGGGCCGAGCCAGACCATCAAGAGCCATCACAACGTGGGCGGGCTGCCGCTGGGCATGAAGCTGAAACTGATTGAGCCGCTGCGGGATTTGTTCAAGGATGAAGTGAGGCGCATCGGGCGCGACCTGGCCATGCCGGAAGACGTCCTGGGGCGGCAGCCGTTTCCGGGGCCGGGGTTGGCGGTGCGGATTCTGGGCGAGGTGACGCCGGAACGGGTTGCCCTGCTGCAGGAAGCGGATGAAATTGTGGTGGCGGAGATCAAGGCGGCCGGGCTCTACTCGAAGATCTGGCAGAGCTTTGCGGTGTTGCTGCCAGTGATGTCTGTGGGCGTGATGGGCGACCAGCGGACTTATGCCTACACCGCCGCGGTGCGGGCGGTGCACAGTGAAGACGGAATGACCGCGGACTGGACACCGCTGCCGTATGAGGTGCTGAAGCGCATATCGAGCAGAATTGTGAACGAGGTGCGCGGGATTAACCGGGTGGTTTACGACATTACTTCGAAGCCACCGGGGACGATTGAGTGGGAATAGATGCTTCGCTAACTTCTCTTATGCTGTCTTCGGCCGGGTATACCAGCCGAAGACAACGGTGCCGAAGAAAATCAGGGCGAGCATGGCGGCCCAGGCGATTGCTGCCATCTGTTTGACGGCCTTTTGGCGAATGCCCTCCTCGCGCAAAGAGCGTCCCGCTAAAACGAAACCTGGATGCGCGCCGTTTACGCGCTGGATGACAGCTGCGAAGCGAACGGCTTCGCCAGGTCTCCAGGTGATGCGATCCTGGCCGCGCTGCCGGACATCTTCAAGGAGGCTAAGGGGCAAGGTGGGTGTTTGCCCATTGAGTTTCGCCTGGGAGGCTAGGGAATTTCCCTGGTCGTCATAGGCGATGAGGAAGGGCGAGAGGCTGTGGGCTAAATCGACTGTGCCCGCAGGGACCGCCTCTGTGGGAGCGACGCCTTGTTCAAGTTGCCAAGTCAGATTGTCTGCCATTTCCACTTGAGGGTCGTCGGCGCCGCGACGCAACAACTGCTGCGGAATGGCGTACAGCGCAAGCGCAAGGATGGTCGCGAAACCGGCGAGCACGAGGGCGTTGAAAACCAGAGCGGGGCGGGCAAAGGTGTCACGCAACATGGCGAGATGCTCCTTGGCAAGAGACATGATGAGGTCGCGGAGGACCAGTGGGATGAGGGCGCGGCGGGAAAGCTTGGAATCGCGCAGGGCGTCGCGGAAGGTCTGGCGCATGGCAACGCCGTAGGCATCGCGAAAGGGCTGGGGATATAGGCGAAGCGCGCTTGCATAGAAGGATTCGAGCCGCGCGGAGCTCCGAGAGGTCGGCGTCATGAGCGGCCTCTGTGCGGAAGCAGACCAAGCGAGCGGGCGGAGACAACGGCCGCATCGAGTCTTGCCAGCTCAACGGCCAGGACGGAGTGGCCGAGATGGGTGAGGCGGTAGTAGCGGCGGCGCTCATCGTCGGAGATGCCCGACTCCTCAACGAGGCCATCGCGCATCATGCGATCGAGCGAGCCGTAAAGGGTTCCCGGTCCGAGGCGGACGCCGCCGCCCTGGGGCGCGCGGGCGTCTTTCATGATCAGATAGCCGTGTTTACCACCCCATCGACCATGACCTGTCGATGGGGATCCGGACTTTTCGCCTTCGGCCAAAGAGAGCAGGATGGCGAAAACGGCCGGGGTGAGGGGTGCGGCGGGTGCGGTTTCAGTTGCCATGGATTGAATATATATCCATCACGGGTATATCCGCAACAGAAATATTTATGAGAGCGGCTTTTGTGGATTTTTGAGCCGGCCACAAGGATGTGAAAAACCTGCCATTCGAGGCTGGTTATCGCTTTGTGAGTCCCATTTGCTTTGCGAGATAGGCGTCGAGCATCCTCACGGGAAGAAGTCTGGGCGGCGTCGAGTTCTTGAAACGTTGCGGAACGAGCGCCTAGGCGAGCCCGATCTGCTTCGCCCGTAGAGCTGGGTCCAAGAAGACAAACTCTTCGAGGAGCAGGTCGCCTTCCCACTTTGCGGTCGTGGAGAAATCGAGGTCGAACGATTTTCCTGTTGGGGCGATCACTTTGCCGTCGGGCAGGGTCATCTCTCCGGTGAAGGTCCCAGTAGCGCGGGTGATTACGGTGATCCAATCGCCGCTTCCAAACTGGATTGGATATGGGTCGTTGTGGACGTGGATGTTGGGGAACATGCGAATCATCTGCTGAATCATCGCGGCGTGCGCTACCCTTCCGAGGATCGGATCAGGGATCCCCATGATGTGAGCGATTATGTCTGGGTGGTGTGTCGTCCTCATTCCTCCGAAGTCGCGGGAGTTGAAGGCGTCGTCCCCCTTCTTCATGAGATCGAGGAGGTGTTCGGTTCGGCTGGCGTTGATGGTCATGGTTGACATATTGGGACTCCTTTTCTTGGTTGGCAATGCGTTGGCTAAGGCTTTGTGAGTCCCATTTGCTTTGCGAGATAGGCGTCGAGCATCCTCACAGGGAGAAGTCTGGGCAAAGTCCAGTTCTTGAAACGTTGGGGAACGACTGCGTAGCGTGCCTTCGGTTTTGCCGTAGTGAGTGCCACATGGACTGCTTCGCCCAGACGCTCAGGGGGTAAGCCGTTCGTACGGGCTTCGGTAACGATGTATTTCTGGAAGTTCTCGACCGCCCCCCAATACTCGGTCTGCTTGAACTCACTCAGATCTTCTTTTTCGCCCTTGTCGTACATCGCCGTGTTCACGGTGCCCGGCTCAACGATCACGACGTCGATGCCAAATAACATCAGTTCCTGACGCAGAGCGTCCGACATTCCTTCAAGACCAGCTTTGGAGGAGCGTAACCACCGATAAGCGGGATAGCGACTTTTGCGCCGGTAGAACTGATGTTCACGATGCGGCCTGCGGGACCCTGCTTCTTTTTATCCGTTCCCAAAAGAGGAGCGAAGGCTTGGATTACCACAAGCGGGGAGATCATGTTGGCCTCCAACTGCCGCCTGTACTCGNNCTCAGATAAAGCAGCGGCCCGCTGACCACAATTCCTGCATTGTTTACCAGGCCAACCAGATTCCTGCCGCCTATCATGGAGCCGACCTTCTGGGCAGCTTGATCTACCGCGTCGGCGTCCGTAATGTCCATCATGAGAGGCACGAAGCCTTCACCGAACTCTGTTTGCAATCGATCGGCGTCAGCCTGCTTGCGTACAGAACCGAACACGCGAAATCCCTTTGATATAAGCACTTTTGTGGTTGCATGACCGATTCCGGTAGAAACCCCGGTGACCACGACATCTTTGCTGTTCGCCAACGCATTTCTCCCAGTTAATGGTCAATGTTCACCTTACCTTCTTGCTGGGCAATAGAGCACGCCTTACGGAATTAAACGGTTTTGTGCCCCAGGGCTCTGCTAAGACTCGTTCAGACGCTATGGGTTTATTGACTGTCTGGAGCGAGGACCGGGGCACGCAGAGGGGTGGTCTCAATCTCGATGCGCGTGTTCTTCGCAAAGGTCACATCGGTCCCGGAGTGGAGATAGTTCTCGTAGACGGAGAGAGCGGCGGCATAGTAGCCGATGCCCGCTGCCAGATAACGACTGCCGGCGGCGACGCCGACGATGCGCCCGATGAAGCCGAACCCGTTGGAGGCAACGCCGGTGCCAGCTGTCAGGTTGCCGTCGCTATCGAGGGCGCGGCCGGCGAGCGCGGTGAGCAAGAGGGGCGCAATGGCACTGGCGTGATTGCTTGGGCTGATGGTTCCCTCGGCATCAAGCGACAGGCCTTGCTGGCTGGCGGTGGTAGCGCCGGCGAGCGAACCTTGCACGGCCTGGTCGGCACCCTGAGGAAAGCGCACCTGCTGAAAAATAAAACGCAGCTTGCCGTTGCGGCCCAGGGAGCGGGCGGCCTTGACGGTGCTCACCTTGCCGACCAGAACGGAACCCTGCGGGACCACGAGCTGTTTTTCCTTGTCGAAGACTGGCTCGACGACGAGGGCCTGAACCGCGTCGCCCGGCTTGGCGGTGGCCGAGCTCAGGCCGGCGGTCAGCGCCGCATTGATTGACCAGGTCTCAGGCTTGCCGGGAATGGGAGTGGCAGCGGATGCAGGCGGGAATTCGGCTGCGGAAGTCTCAGGCAGTTGCAGAGGAGCGGTGAGTTCAAAGGACCAGAGCGTGTGCGCCTCGATGCGTTCCGGGTGATAGGGAAGTTGATGGTAGAGCAATTGCACGGCTCGGTCGCCGCGACCAGGGGCGGTGAAATAGGCCACGCGGTCGTGCAACTGGCCTTTCGCCTGGCTCCAGGCGCGGCCGAAGAGGGATCGCGGGGTGGCGTGGCTGGGCGGAGCAAGGTGAAGAACGGGAGCGCCGTTTTCAGCTCTGCTGGTGGCGATGGCAACTTGTCCACTGGGAAGCGTCAACGCATTGAACTGGATCTGAACTGCGTGAAAGGGGGTAAAATCGCCGCGCAATCTGGCGCGCCAGCGGCTTTTTGTGTCCGGATTCAACGCGGCTACGGTTCCATCCAGCACAGTGTTTTCAGGCACTGCAAGCTTTCCCTGGACATAGATCGGATGCAGAAGGCGGCCTTCGACGGCCTGGTTGACCTTCATTGGATAATGGCGAGTCAGCTCGACCTGCAGATTTGTGCCCGGGGAGAGAATGGGCGGAGCAGGGGCCAATGCCGCGTCGCCGCTGCTGGCCGCCTTAGTGACGACGGGCGGCTTCGGAGCCGGCGGGGGCCGGTGCTCCAGAGTCTGCGCCGGAATGGGTGCGATGCCGGCAAGCAGAAGAGCGACGGCACTGAAAAGGCGGTTGAATGAAGGCATTGTGGGGAGGGGCTCCTAATCTATGGCGTCTCCTCTGTGAGACGCGTAAGCGGGTCAAATGAAAGCGCCTACGACCCGGCAGGCTGTGCGCCATTGGCGGGCCGGGCGCGCAGGACAGCGAGTTCACGGGAGAGTGCGTCGAGGCGGGAAAGCAACTCCTGGTGGCGTTTGTCGTCGAGGGAGGGATCGAAGGCCTCGACATAAAAGGTGCCGTTGGGGTCCAACTGGCACTTGCGCACCTGGTCGAAGTCGTCAAAGCCTTGCTTGTGGATGACGGAGAGCAGCTCCTCGCGGGAAAGAGCCTCGCGCTCCAAGGCTTTCAGGTCGAGCTGACCGTTGAAAACGAGAACGGTGGATCGGCCTTCGAGCGCGCGGGTCAGCCCTGGCGATCGGAAGAGCACGCGGACCACCAGCCAGTTGATGGCCAGCAAGCCAAAGGCGCCGATGATGCCGCCGGTGACGGAGTTGTCATCGCCGATGATGGCGTTCTGCACGGTGTTAGAGAGGGAAAGCAGCACCACCAGGTCAAAGGGATTGAGCTGCGCCAGCTCGCGCTTGCCGAAGAGGCGCAGGAGCACGACCAGCACCAGGTAAACGATCACAGGGCGGGCGAGCTTCTCCAGGATGGGAAGCGGCAACTGAAACATGTGGTCGAAGATGAGTGAATGGGGCATGGAGACGAGGATAGAACAGTTTTCAGAGATCGGAGAACAGGGAATGGGGAATAGGGATGGTGGAGGCAAGCGATGAAGCTGCCGGCTATTTTTGCGCGGTGTTGTCGCCGATCACGATCTGATAGTCCTTGTAGGTCACGCTGAACAACGTGTGGCGCACGGAATAGCGGGCCGCATAGTTGTCACCGTTGGGCACCACTTCAGTGAAGGTAAAGGAATCGACGGGGACGACGTAGGTCTTGCCGTCGACGACCACCGGACCGTAGTCGATGCGCATGTCTTCCTGGTGAACGAAGTCGGTGGGCTTGAGGCCAGCCTGGGTGATAAGGCGAACGATGGTTCCCGTGTCCGGGTCGATGAAAAATTCGCCGTGGTAACCGACTATGGTTTTGAAGCCCTTCCAGTCGGTGGCGGTCTGGAAGTTGGCCGCGGTGCCTTCATATCCCATGCGGCCGGTGTCCTGGGTGACCGGGAAGCAGCAGTAGTTCACCTCGTAGTGGGACTTCTTCTTATCGACTGCGAAGGAAAAGACGGCAGCCTGTTTTCCATCGACCCTCTCCCAACGCAACCAACGGAGCTTGCCCGCGTCGGCGGCCTCCTGCAGGATGACGCTGAGGATGGCCCCGGCCCCGCCTTCAGAGGTTTGGCCATTCAGGCCCCACGGGACTTTGTTTTTAGCAACCTCAATCTTTTCGACTCCCTTGTTGGTCTCCGTCGGTTCGCTATGCGTGCCGAGGAAGCGCATGTACATGTCGGGCAGGTCCCAGGAGTGGCCTACGTTGGGCATATTGTTGGTGACGCCGGAGTTGGTGCGGATGCTCTCCACGCCGTCCTGATAGCGGGATGTGGTCTTGAATGCGGTCAGATGGGGATTCTGCATGTAGATCGTGGTCACGTAGTTCACGGCTTTGGCCAGAATGGCCTTTTCCCCGGCCAGGCCGGGGGCTGGAGTGGCGGGCAAATCAGAGGATGGCGGAGCAAGGATTGCGCTGCGGCCTTCGAGCACATTCATCTGCTCAAGGGAAAGCGTGCCGGGCAGGTACTGATCCAGTTCCCGCCTTGTGGCGCCGGTTAATTCCTCGCTGAGGTCTATATCTTTGAGCTGAGTGGCGACTTCTTCATCGTTTTTCTTGGCTTGATCGAGAGCCATCAGCATGTCTTTGAGTTGCAGAACGGTCGTTTTCCTGGCGGCCCAAGCCGGGGCGGCGGCAGCCAACAGCAAAAGAATCCACGCGAAAGGTTTCATTGCCCTTTTCCTTGGCCGGAGGGCCAGGTGCGGCGGCTGAAGATGCAGCCGCCGCGGGATGTGAGCGCTGCCTATTGAGCGGCACCGGCGGGTTTGTAGTCCTTGTACTCGGCGGTCAGAAGAGTGTGGCGTGTGTTGTATTTGCCCGCAGCAGCGGATTCGCCATTCGAAGCTACCTCGGTATTGACGACGGTCTTGCCCGGCAGGACGAGGGTCTTGCCGTCGACGGCTACGGGCCCGTAGTCGATGCGCTGGTCTTCCTGGTGGACCACGTCGGAGGATTTGAACTCGGCGACTGTGATCAAGCGGACAACAATACCGGTATCAAGATCGACAAACAATTCGCCGTGATAGGGGACTGTTGCCTTGTAATTCTTCCAACTGGTATTGGTTTGGAAATTGCCCTTGGCGCCGCCCGGGGCCCCCGGGGAGCCTTTCGGAGCGCCGGCTCCGTTTTGCCCGCTGAAGTTTGCGACACCGGTTTGATCGACATCCGGGAAGCAGCAGTAATTCACGGCGTAGTGGGTTTTCTTTTTGTCGACCGAGAAGGAAAAGACGGCGGTCTGGTGGGTGTTGACCGTCTCCCAGCGCAGCCAGCTGATTTTGCCGGAGGCCAGCGCCTCATCGAGAACGGTGTTCAGAACGGGGCCCTGACCAAGCAAAGCGATCTGACCGTTCTGTCCCCACTGGCCCTTATCCTTTCCCGGGTCAACTTTCTCCCCGCCGTTCACCAACTCTACGGGCCTTTCAGTGGAGTTGATGTAGTGGACAAATTGACTTGCCAACACGGCGTTGTTGCCGATGGATATATCGGTGGCGCTGGAGTGCAGGCCGGAGCTGGCCGCAGCAGCTTCTATGTTGTCCTGGAAGCGAAGGGTAGTTTTGGTTGCGGTGAGCGGCGGCAGTTGGCCATAGGTTTTGTTTGCATAGTCGGTCGCCTTGTCGAGAATGGCCTTTTGCGCGACGGCGTCGGGAGCCGGCGTGGAGGGCAAATCGGCGGCCGGCGGAGCGAGCATGGCGCTGCGCGCTTCGAGCACATAAATCTGCTCAGTGGACAGGGGTCCGGGAACGTATTGGACCAGGGCATTCATTGCGGCGCGGGTCAGCTCTTCGCTGAGCACAATCTGCTTGAGCTCAGCGGCCACCTCGGCATCGGTCTTCTTGGATTGCTGGAGCGACACCAGCAGATCGTTGAGTTGTTTTACGGTCACCGTCCTGGCTGCCCAGGCGGGGGAGGCTGCCATCAGCAGCACGAGAATCCATCCAAAACGTTTCATTCGCTCACTCCTTTGCGATCACGCATTGCATCCATTTGACAGAGAAAACACCTGACTGGTCAGGGACTTTGCAGCCGTTGCCGAGTCGCGGCCATTGTACAGACGTGCCGCTGGCATTGACTGTTGCACATTGCGCATCGGATTCCGGTTCTCAACGTTCCGCTTTCAAGGCTGGTGCGGGAACGGTGACCGAACCCATGCGGCCGGAGTTCTCGTCGACCACCAGCACGCGGAGCGAAGCCATGCCCGGGCGGATCTGCACAATGCGTTCAAAGGGGACGCCGGCGGACAGGAGGCTCTGATAGGTGGAGGGCTGGAGCCGCAAACCGAGGGTTTCCCCTTCAACCTGGGCATGGATGCCGGCGTCGTCGCGCTGGATGAAGAAAATATCCAGCTTGTCCATCCACTTGCCTGCCTGCTGCTGGAGGCCGAGATCGCCGGCAACAATGTTGAGTTTCACGTTGACGCCGGGATTCATGGGCATCACGCCAGCGGTGACCGCGACGTCAGTCACGTCCCTGGGCTGCCACACGGCCTGCTTGAAGCGATCTTTGAGCGTGACGGGTTCTCTGGAGAACATATAGCCGGTGCGGTAGCGGGGCGAGAGCCCGTGCTGTTTGCCGGTCAGTTTGATGGCGATGGTGTGGTACTGATCGTCGGCCTGCCCTTGGGGAGAAAAGCTGATCAGGTAGGTGGCGTGGCCGGCTTCGACCACGCTATTGAACTCGGCGGCCAGATCGCCGGCACGACGGATGACGCGCCCCCCGGTGGCATCGGCAACCTGGCGGATGGGACCCTGAATGGGGCGGATGTCCTGCTGCATGCCGGCGGTGATGCGGCCGGGGGTGACGTCGCGGGTAAGCGCGCCGCCATTCAAGCCCTGCGTATCCTGGGCGGCCTGGTTCAGTTCCACGTTGCGATGCTGAATGTCGGCGTTGATGGCCGAGGTTTCAAGCTGCGATACGTCCACGGGAAAGACAGCCACATGCGCGTCGTTCATCATTTCCTGCGCGTGCAGGGCAAAGGTGTCAACGAATTTGGGACTCTTGTCGATGCCCACTTGCTGGTTTTGCCAGTCGGCGAAGACGTTGTCGCTCGATATCCAGATCAGGTTTTTGTGCCCGGTGACGGCGGAAAGATGGCGCGCGATGCCGCCCAGGATGATCAGCGAGGCGCGAGCCGGATTGCTGCCCATGGTGCGCAATTGCGGATCGACGGTGATCTGCGCATCGGGCACGTCAATCTGATTGCCGTTTACCGAGTTCAAGTCGGCGACGTTATGCACCTCGTTGAATTGCTGGCGATTGCGCACCTCTTCGTCCTGCGCCTGCGAGACCGACTGCGCCAGGGGCATCCATTTCTGCAGGCGGGCGATGATGGCGGCATGGTCGGCGCTGATCTCCTGAAGAACTCGAAAGCCGAGTGGCGTCATGGAGTAAAGGCCGACGCGTTCGCCGGGAGCCAGGCTGCCCAGAAATTTAAGCGCCTGCTGGCGGGCGTTGTTCATGTCGCTCCAGGCGATGTTGCTTTCATCGATGAGCAGGACAGTGCTGCTGACCTCGGGAGCAGGCGGTTCCAGCCCGCCCGCATCGGCGGAACGGTTGGAAAATGATTGTTCCGGCGCCACGGTTGCCGCAACCGACGGAGCGCCGGGGACAACCTGGGGCGCGCCCGCGAATTGGCTGAAGGAGCGGATGTCCTGCTTGCGGCCGTTGTCGTAGACTTCGAAATTCTCGGGCTTCAGATCGTTGACCGGATGGCCATTCTTGTCATAGACCACGATGCCCACGTCGACCAGCCGCGAGGTGACCTTGAAGGTGAGGTTCTGTTCCGGCGGGGGCGAGTCGGCAGGCAGATCGGGAACTCCGTCGGCCGCGGTCACGGTGATTTCCGGGACTACAGGAGGTTCCGGCGGGGATAGCGGCGCTGGATCGGGATCAGAGGCCGGGGAAACGGACGGGCCGGCCGATGCTTCCATTGCGGGCTGGATTGAGGGAACCGATGACGCCGCACCCAACGGACTTTGCGCTTCCGCAGTTTGGGCTTGGCCGGTTTGGGATAGCGGGTCGGGAGAGGAGGAGCCGGCGGAGGCTGGGCCCTGCGTGTCTGCGGCATCCGCGATCATGCGGATGTCGACGCCCAGACGGTGATAGTGAGTGAAGGTAGCCTGATTCACCAGCAGAGTGGGCGGGTCTCTGGGATGGCCGTAGGAAGCGGGTTGTTCCATGGAGAAGGCGAGGCTGCGCACGGGGAAGATATAACTGCGATCGCCGATCATGACGGGGCCGTACTGAACCACGGTGGCAGCTCTGGAGATGGGGTCGCCACTTTTCAGCTCAGCATCAATGGTGACGCGCAGGATGGCGCCGGTATTTGGATCGATGGAGAGCGTGCCGTGGTAGCCGGGGGTGTCGTGGAAGAGTTTTGCATTCGGTGGGGCGACCGCGACCGCAGTGGGGGTTGACCGGCTCTGGTTTCCATATTGCAATTCGCGGCGCTGGCTGGGGGAATCCTCACGAAGGCAGCAGTAGCTGACATCGAAGTGCGAGGCGGCCCTGGGCACCGAGTAAGTGTAAACCGCGGTCAGCCCAGCCGAGGTTTGTTCCCAGTGGCTCCAGGTCACGGTCCCTTTGGCGGTGTCGGTGAGGACGATGGTGAGTTCGGGGCCGAATTCGCCCCTGGAGGTCATTCCCTTTTCCGGTTCTGTGGGCGTGGGGGCGGAGCTGGAACTGGAGGCAGCCGTCTCCGTGGGCTGGTCAAGAATCTCCTGGCCGTCGCGGTAGGTGAGGTTGCGGGTAGTGGTTCCCGTCAGATGCATTCCGGAGCGCACCGGCCAGCCGCCCTGCTCGAGGATGCGCGGTCCATCGTCAAAGCGGGCGGTGGTGCGGGTAACGAAGAAGTTGGGCAGGTGCGGCCAGATTCTGACCACGTAACCGCGCGCCAGGTCCATCATGCGTTGCTGGGTGGCGGCGTCGGGGCTTCCCGTGGCGGGAAGATCGCTGGCCGGCGGTTCGAGGAAGGCCGATTGGTCGGCGAGCAACTGCAAGGCCAGGGCGGTGCGGGGACCGAGGGCGAGTTCTTTGGCGAAGTGTTCCAGAGTAGCATCGGTGAGCCGCTCAGAAAGCTCCAGTTGGCCGATCTGGCGCGCGATCTCGGCATCGGGCCGTTGGGCCGCACTGTCGCCGGCCAGGGACTGCTCAAGCTGAGCGACGGTTACGCGCTTTGCGGCTGCGGCGGGAAGTGTCAATACCGCCAGCAGTCCCATCAGAATCAGCCTGCGCATTTGAACCTGCTTCGTTTGTCCTTGGGGTGCTGCCTTGAGTGACGAAATCTGCGCACTAAAAGCTGCGGCAATTATAAAGAAATTCGCTTTATTGGGGTTTCCGGCCGCGGGATCGAAACGGGTAAGACGGCGTGATCCGCCTTCAGGCGTGGACCGCGGCCTTGCTCTTGAAGAAGTCCAGCGATTTGCGCAGTCCCTCTTTGAGCGTGATGCGCGGCTCCCAACCCAGCAGGGCGCGGGCCTTGCTGATATCGGGACAGCGGCGCGCGGGATCGTCCTGGGGCAGCGATTCGAAGGTCAGGGCGCTCTTGGAGCCGGTGACTTCGAGCACTGCCTGGGCACACTCGAGGATGGTGAATTCATCGGGGTTGCCGATGTTGACCGGCATGGGTTCGCTGGAGCGCGAGAGTCGCAGGATTCCCTCAATGAGGTCGTCGACGTAGCAGAAGCTGCGAGTCTGGCTGCCCTCTCCGTAGATGGTGAGCGGCTGGCCGCGCAGGGCCTGCATCATGAAGTTGGAGATGACCCTGCCGTCGCTGGGGTGAAGGCGGGGACCATAGGTGTTGAAGATGCGGACCAAGTGGGTGTTGACGCCGCGAGAACGGTGGTAGGCCATCACCATCGCCTCAGAAAAGCGCTTGGCCTCATCGTAAACCGAACGCGGGCCGACCGGGTTCACGTTTCCCCAATAGTTTTCAGTCTGCGGATGCTCGAGCGCGTCGCCGTAGCACTCCGAAGTGGAGGCGTGGAGAAAGCCCGCGCCATGGCGGGCGGCGATCTGCAGGGTGTTTTCTGTGCCGATGGAGCCCACGCGCAAGGTCTCGATGCCCAGGCGGAGATACTCTGGCGGGCTGGCCGGGGAAGCCATGTTGAAGACGTAGTCCACTGGGCCGGGATCGAAGGGCTTGCAGATGTCTCTCTGTTCGAAGCTGAAACGCTCCTGATTGGCCAGGTGGGCAATGTTCTCGGCGTCGCCGGTCGAGAGGTTGTCGACGCCGACCACGCTGTGGCCCTCGCTTAGAAGCCTGTCGGTCAGGTGGGAGCCCAGAAAGCCCGCTGCGCCGGTAACAAGAACCCTCATGGTCAAAGGTGCGTCCTCCGAAGCTCAGAATCGCGTTGCAGGCAGCGGGGAAGACGGATCGCCGGAAATGTGAAAGTGGAAATGGCCATCACAACACCGCACTCCGCGGCTTTCCTTGCTGTGCCTGATAGCTTGCCGTCCTGCCGACACTTACATAGGTAAAACCGTTTTCAAACATATCTTGAGGCTTATAGAGGTTGCGGCCGTCAATGACGATGGGGAAACGCACCGCCTGGTTGAGCCGTACCAGGTCGATGGTGGCGAACTCCTTCCAATCGGTCAGAATCAGCACCGCGTCGGCATCTTTGGCTGCAGCATAGAGGTCCGAGGCATAGTGAAGCTTGTCAGAAGGCGGCAGGACTGCCTTGGAGCGTTCCATCGCTGCCGGATCGTAGGCGGTGACGGTGGCGCCCGCCTCCAGGAGTCTCTTGATCAGGTCGATGGCGGGAGATTCCCGGATATCGTCGGTATCGCCCTTGAAGGCCAGGCCCAGGGCCGCAAGGCGCTTGCCGCGCAGGGTCCAGAGCGCCGAAAGCACTTTGTTGAAGAAGATGTCCTTTTGGGTTTCGTTGATCTTGCGGACTTCCTGCAGCAGTTGAAAATTGACGCCCCGCTGTTGCGCCACCCAGTGGAAGGCTGCCACATCCTTGGGGAAACAGGAGCCGCCATAGCCGAGGCCCGCGCGCAGAAACCTGGGGCCGATGCGGCTGTCGAGGCCCATGCCGATGGCGATGTCTTCGATATCCGCGTCCACGGTTTCGGCCAGGTTGGCCACGGCATTGATGAAGGAGATTTTGAGCGCCAGGAAGGCATTGGAAGCGTGCTTGATAATCTCCGCACTTTGCGCCGAAGTGACCAGCAGCTTGGCCGGATGTTCGACGCTGCACGGCCCCGGCAAAGCGCCGGGCTGATTGTAATAGGCGCCGCCGGTGAGCGGCTCATAGATGCGGCGCAGAACATCCGCTGAGCGCTCATTGGCCGCGCCCACCACGATGCGGTCGGGATGGAGGAAGTCGATGATGGCGGTGCCTTCGCGCAGGAACTCGGGATTGGAGACCACGTCAAAGCTGGCTGGATCGACGCCGTGGCGGTGCAGCACGCGGCGGATCCACTCATTGGTGTAGACCGGCACCGTGCTTTTTTCGACGATCACCTTGTAGCCGCTGATCGCGCGCGCAATCTCAGAGACCACTGCTTCGACGTAAGAGAGGTCGGCCGCGCCGGTGTCGCCCTGGGGAGTGCCGACGGCAATGAAGATGGCCTCGCAGCGCGTGACGCCGCTGGCCAGGTCGGTAGTGAACGCGATGGAGCGGTCGCGATGCCTGGCGAGCAGCGCCGGCAGATGGTCTTCAAAGATAGGCACTCCACCTTCGCGGAGGCTT
>PMOF01000080.1:0-10253 GCA_003162495.1 Acidobacteriaceae bacterium | reverse complement strand
CTGTTCTCCTTGGCTGCATCCCTGGGGGAGCTGGCGGCGCGAGTAAGTTCTGATTTGAAATCGGGGCCGGCGAGGCGCCCGAATCGACGGCCGGAAAGTTACCAGAAACGAGTGCCAGAAACGAGTGAGGACCGGCCGGAGTATACGTGGTCCAAATCTGGCCTTGGGACAACCAACTGCAACGCAAAGTTCCAAGGCCGCAGCATCCAGCCTATCCGGTGCAGGCATGGTGGCGCAAATGCGGCAAATACTACTTTTGGTTCAGTTAAAGCCCAAGGGGAGACTGGGGCAGAAGGTGCCGACCATGAGGTAGTTTCGCGCCCCACAAAGCGAATCTGCCTCTCTGGTAGAGTGAGATTGCAGGATAGCGGCTTATGGTTGTAAGGGCAGGGAAAATCTATGGCTTTGTCAGGGCAGGTTTCGCTTCAGGAACTGGCTCCTTTTCTTATCGAACCCAGGTTTGTGGGCCGGGTGTGGGGTTTCAAGGACCTGCGTCCGTGGTATGACCGGGTGGCCGGTGAGGAACCGATAGGGGAAGTGTGGCTGAGCGGGGATGAGTGCCGTGTGGCGACCGGCCCCGATGCCGGCCGGTCACTGGCCCGGCTGTTCGAAGAGAAGGCAGAAGCCCTGCTGGGATCGGGAGCGCCTTCGCCGGCCTCGCCGCTGCTGATCAAGGTGATTTTTGCCAGGGAAAAGCTGAGCGTGCAGGTGCACCCGGACGACAAAATGGCACAAAAATACGGTGAGCCGCGCGGCAAGACCGAGTGCTGGTACGCGCTGGCTGCCGACAAGGGAGCGAAAGTGGCCGCCGGACTGAAGCCGGGCGTGACGCTGGAGCAGATCAAGGAAGGCATTCGCGCGGGCACGCTGGAAGAGAGCCTGAATGTGCTGGATGTGGCGGCGGGAGAGTTGATTTATGTGGCTGCGGGAACGGTTCACGCCATCTGGCCGGGATCGATTCTGCTCGAGGCGCAGCAAAACAGCGACCTGACCTACCGGTTGTACGACTATGGACGTCCCCGCGAACTGCATGTCGAGAAAGCGCTGGAGGCCATCAAGTTGACGACGGGCGCCGCAAAGATTGCGCCCAAAGTGCTGGGGGATCGGACAATTCTGGTGGATGCGGAGTATTTTCGGGTGGAGCGGTTGGCGGTCAACAGCAGCCGGAGCAGCGCCAGCCTGAGGGGTGGCGCCGAGCCGAAGGCCGGGCTAGCGTATCTGTTTGCCGCAGCCGGGTCGGGCAGAATTGCCGGAACAGGATTCGGGACGATTATTCTGCCCGCGCGCGGGATTGCGGCCGTGCCGGCAGCTTCGCCCGCATTCACGGTGGAGGATGCGGGAGGGCTGGACCTGATTCGGATTACACCCAACTGGCCGGCGGGGTGATTGGGGGCGTGAGTCTTTGCAGGCGATTTTTCGTTCGTGGGTCCGTTCGCGAAGGCAAACCTTCCGGGGCTAAAGCCCAACGTCGATTTTGCAGCACTTAACGTACGGGCTGAAGCCTGTACCCTTCAAGCGGGCTGAAGCCCGCATCTTGCAAACGGACCCGAATATCTACTTTCCGAAACCAAAATCTTCAGGGAGAATCTAGAGCGATATGAGTTTCCGATTTGAACTACCGCAAACTTTGCGCGGGGCCGTCGACAAGGCAGCCGCCGACTGGCGCGACAACCGCAAGATTGATCGCTTCTGGCAGAAGGACCCCAGCCTCTGGACCCGCGACGGCGAGGAGAAATGGATGGGCTGGATCGACATTGTCGAGCGCCAGCAAAAGGACCTGGCGGCCTTTGCCGCGCTGGCCGCGGACATCAAGGCCACGAGGTTCAAGTCGGTGTTGCTGGTGGGGATGGGCGGATCGAGCCTTTGTCCCGAAGTGCTGGCTTTGACTTTTGGGCAGCAGGCAGGCTTTCCGGCGCTGCATATTGTCGACTCCACCGACCCGGCGTATGTAAAGGCTGCGCGCGACAAAGTGGACCTGAAGGAAACGCTAGTGGTGGTGGCGAGCAAATCCGGCTCCACGCTGGAACCGAACATTCTGAAACAGTATTTCTTTGAAGAGATGAAGAAGGCAGTGGGCGCAAACAAGGCGGGGAGCCATTTTGTGGCCATCACCGACCCCGGTTCGAAGATGGAACAGGTGGCGAAGGCAGACGCATTCCGGTACATCTTCTATGGCGACCCTGCAATCGGCGGCCGCTATTCGGCGCTGTCGAACTTTGGCGTGGTGGCGGCCGCGGTGGCCGGCCTGGATACGGGCAAGCTGCTGGCCGAGGCGGCCAAGGCTGTGGCATCGGCCAAATTGCCGCTGGCGCGGAATCCCGCCGTAGAGCTGGGCCTGATTCTCGGCACGGCTGCCAATGCCCAATGCGACAAGATCACCATCTTCACCTCGCCGGAGATTGCGGACCTGGGCGCGTGGCTGGAGCAATTGATTGCCGAATCGACGGGCAAGCTTGGAAAAGGAATCACGCCGGTGGATCGTGAGGCGATCGGGCCGCCCGGGGTTTACAGCAAGGACCGCATTTTTGCTTACGTGCGGCTGTCGGGCACGGTCGATTCCAAGATGGATGCGAAGGTGGAGGCCATTCAGGCAGCAGGCCATCCAGTGATTCATACTGAGATTGCCGACCGCTACGAAATCTTCGGGCAGTTTTTCAGTTGGGAGATTGCCACGGCGGTGGCCGGCTCGGTGATGGGGATCAACCCTTTCAATCAGCCAGATGTGGAGTCGGCCAAGATCGAAACCCGCACCCTGACTTCAGACTATGAAAAGACGGGCAAGCTTGAGGAGCATACGCCGATCCTTGTGGAGGGCGGGCTCAAGCTGTATGCCAGCGATGCCTATGCTGCGACGACGCTGAAGACGTTTGCCTCGGAAGGGACGCTGGCCGGATTTCTGCGCGCGCATTTCGACCAGATTCACGCCGGCGACTACTTCGCCACGCTGGCTTTTCTGCCCATGTTTCCCCAACACGAGGCGGCGATCCAGGGGTTCCGGCACAAGGTGCGCGACGCCAAGCGGGTGGCGACCTGCATGGGGTTTGGACCGCGCTTTCTGCACTCTACCGGCCAGGACTACAAGGGGGGGCCGAATACCGGCGTTTTCCTCCAAATCACGGCGGATCACGCTATCGACGTGGCCATTCCGGAGCAGAAGTACAGTTTTGGGGTGGTGATTGCGGCGCAGGCTGCCGGAGACCTGGCGGTGCTGCAAGCGCGCGAGCGGAGGGCTGTGCGGGTTCACCTGGGGGCGGATGTGGCGGCGGGACTGAAGACGCTGGCCGCGGCTATCGGCAAGGCGTTGGCTTAAAGACAGGGACCAGGGAATAGGGACTAGGGACTAGGGAAACGAGATCGGCTGCCCGCACGGAACTTTTTTCCCGTGGCCGGGTTCCTACCCATGACGGCTTAGGCCCAATTTCGTCTAAGAGATTGAGACCTTGGCATACCTTTCAGGCATTTCCCTGAGACGGCCACTGGCCCTTTGGGAACATGCTTCAGGCAGAGGAGAGACACGACGATGAATCGGACCCTTCCGACGAGTGTTTTCAAGCGGTTTGTGGCGTGCGCCGGTCTGGTGGCCGTTTGCGGCCTGATGGCGATCGCCCAGGATTCAACCCCAGCGCCGAATGCGGCGGCCGGCCAGCGCACAGACGGACAGATCGAGATGGACGTGGTGCATGCCCTCGACGCCTCCAAGGCGCTGAAAAATGACCTGATCACGGCGGCCACCATCCAGAGCGAAGTCACGCTCTCGGGAACGGTGTCGAGCGCGGCCTCCAGCGAACTGGCGGAGTCGATCGCCGGCCATGTGGCGGGAGTGGCCAAGGTGAACAACAACCTGCAGGTGGGCAACCCGCAGGATGCGCAAAATGCGCAGACTACAAATGACCCGGGTGCGCAGCAAATGGCGGATAATCCGCCGGATGCGTCGACGGATCCGGTTCCTCCACCCGCTCCGGATGGACAGGTGGCAGATGGACAGATGCCGGCCCCCGGACAGGATCAGGGGCAGCAGCCTTATCCGCAAAACCAAGGGCAGCAGCCTTATCCGCAGGGACAGCAGCCCTATCCTCAGGGCCAAGGGCAATACCCTTATCCTCCTCCGCGGCCGCAATATGCGCCCGGTCAGCAGCCCCAATATCAGCAGGGCCCGCCTCCGGGTCCGTCTTACAGGCCGGCCACAGGTCCTGTGACCATGCTGCCGGGAACCGTGTTGCAGGTGCGAACCAACGAGGCAGTCGGCACCAAGAGGGCCAAGGCCGGAGAAACGCTTGATTTCACGGTGATTCGCGACGTGGCGGTGGACGGCGTACTGGCCATTCCACGCGGCGCGACCGTGCACGGGGTGGTGACCGAGAGCAAGAAGGCCGGCGACCTGGGCGGGAGTCCTGTGCTAGCGCTCAAGCTGACTTCGCTGGACCTGGACGGGCAGAACTACCCCCTGGACAGCGATCAATTTAAAGTGAAAGGACCGAATAAAGCCGGGCAAACAGTGGGAAGCGCCATTGGCGGCGGAGTGATCGGTACGATTATCGGCTGCGCCGTGGGCCGCGGATTGGGGTGCGCGGTTGGCGCCGGGGCCGGCGTAGCGGCGGGGACGGCTGCTTCAGCAGCCTCTTCCGGACCAGGGGTCTGGATCCCCGCCGAGGCGCTGGTAACCTTCCACACGAACACGCCGCTTACGGTTGCTCCTGTGAACCCGCAGGAAGCGGCACGGCTGGCACAAGGGCTGTATCAGGGCGGGCCGTCGCTTTACCGGCGCGGCTATCCTCCTGCTTACGGCGGCGGGTATTACGCCGGCTATCCGTACGGCTATCCTCCGGTGTATTACCGTCCGTACTTTGTGACCGGCGGGTACTATTCCTGGCGGTAAGGTACGACGATCTCGACAGAAAACAGCGGGCATCCCGGAAACCGGGATGCCCGCTGTTTTCGGGGGCTTTTTCCTGAAGGGCGCAAAACGGAGTTACGGGGGTAGTGGGTCAGTTTGAATTGATTCCCTGCCTCAGAGGCTAAAGCCCACTCAGATTGTTGGGCTTTAATGTACGGGCTCAAGCCCGTATCCTTCAAACTGACTCATTACTCAAACCGGCTTTTAAGGTTCTCCGTCGTCTATAATGTCATTGATCGCGCCGATCGAGAATTGCGTTTCCGTGGAGATGCCGTCCCCGGGCAGTCGGCCTCAACTGAGGCTTGCCCAACTGGAGAAGGTTGACCGCGCCGCGCTTAGAGAATTGAAGGTTCAAACCCATCCATGATTCGTTTTCTGCAGCAAAAAGACAATCGCATCGTCAAAGCATTCTTCATCGTCATCATCGCCGCAGCATCGGTGTCGATGGTGGTTTACCTGATCCCCGGGCTCACCGGCGGGGGAACCGTTACCGCCGATACCTATGCCGTGATCTATCCGCACTGGTATAGCCGCTTCCTGTCTTCGGGCATGGAGGTGAGCCAACAGCGGGTGGAAACGATGGCTCGCCAGCAGTTGCAGCAGCAACGCTATCCTGACAGCCCGGTCATCCTGGGGCTATTTGAAGATCGGGTGGGCAAGCAGCTGGTGCAGCAGCAGATTCTGCTGGCAGAGGCAGAGAAGCTGGGGATTCACGCCAACGATCAGGATGTGATCCAGTACCTGCACCAGGGGCAGGCAGGGCAGGTTCTGTTTCCCAACGGCAAGTTCATTGGCGAAGAGCAATACACCAACCTGATCGCGACCCGGTTCAATCTCTCGGTGAAAGATTTTGAGGACGACGTGAAGCACGATATCGTCGTGCGGCGCCTGCAGGCGCTGATCACCGCCGGGGTGACGGTGAGCGACAAGGACGTGCGCGACGAGTATCGCAAGGGCAACGTCAAAATCAAGTTCGATTACGCGGTGATCTCCGCGGACGATGTGCGCAAATCGATCAATCCCTCCGACGGCGAGCTGGAGGCATTCTTCAAGAAGAACGCCGTGCGCTATGCATCAGCGGTTCCGGAAGAGCGCACGATCACTTACTTTGCGTTTACTCCCAACGAACTGCCGGGCGGGGTTCCGCAGCCGACGCAGCAGGAGATTCAGCAGTATTTCACTGGGCATCAGGCCGACTACTCGGTTCCGGAGCAGGCCAGGTCGCGACATATTCTCATCGAGGTGAAGGCGGGCGCCGATGCCAAGACCGATGCCGCGGCCAAAGCCAAAGCCGATGACATTCTCAAGCAGATTCAGGGCGGGGCCGACTTTGCCGAACTTGCCAAGAAAAATTCCGACGATCCGGGCAGCAAGGACAAGGGCGGCGAGCTGGGCTTCGCGCAGCGCGGCCGCATGGTGCCGGAGTTTGACCACGCGATCTTCACCCAGAAGATCGGCGACATCAAGATCGTGAAGAGCCAGTTTGGCTATCACATTATTCAGGTGGAAGAGCGGCAGGCGGCGCACGCGCAGCAACTGAACGAAGTGCTGCCTACTATTCAGGCAACGCTGATCCGCCAGAAGGTGGCGCAGGCCGAAGACAACTATGCGAAGACGCTGACTTCGGAGGCCATCAGCAACGGGCTGGATAAGACCGCGGCGGCTCATCATCTGCAAGTGGCGACCACGCCGCCGGTTGGCAGCCAGGGCGTGATTTCGGCGCTGCCCGACGGCTCTCAATTGATCAGCAAGGCATTCCAGTCCAAGCAGGGCGACCCGCCTCAAGATGCGCAGACGGGCGAGGGCTATGCGGTGTTTCAGGTCACGGGGATTTCGCCGGCCCACGCGCCCACGTTTGTCGACTGGAAGAGCCATGTGCTGGACGACTATCGCGACGAACTCGCGCCGGGGCTGCTGAACCAGAAGACGCGGCAGCTGGCGGACAAGGCCAAGTCCTCGAACGATCTGGCCAAGGCAGCCAAGGAAATGGGCGCGACGGTGAAGAGCAGCGAACTGGTGGGCGAGAGCGGCCAGGTGCCCGACCTGGGGCAAGTGGGGCAGGTGGCTCCGCAATTGTTCGAACTGACGCCGGGCGCGATCAGCGGACCCATCAACGCGCAGCGCACCGGGGTGGTGGCGAAGCTGGTGGACAATCAAGAGCCGAGCGCGGAGGAGATTGCGAAGAACTTCGACCAGACGCGCGACCAGATTCTGGAGGAGCGCCGAGCGGACGCCTTCAACGTGTTCATGAGCGGCGTGATGAGCGACTACAAGAACCACAACCGCATCAGGATGAGCGCCAAGGCGAAAGGGCCGGGAATTCCTGGCATGTAAGCTGCGGCTGTCCGGATAAAACAGCAATGAAAGCCCGCGTCCTGGTTGGAGGCGGGCTTTTTTGCGTACGCATATCGGCTTTGCGCGCGGGCTTCCGGGATTCCGGGCGGGGTGCGGAGATAATGGAGCCATGGAGTTTCAACGTTCATCCGGAGTCTTGCTGCATGTCAGCTCGTTGGCCTCGTATGGGGGCATCGGCGACATGGGGCCGGCCGCGTATGAGTTTCTGGCCTTTCTGGCCAAGGCCAAACAGCACGTCTGGCAGGTATTGCCCTTGTGCCCCACGGGCTACGGCAACTCGCCGTATGCGGGCTCATCGGCCTTTGCGGGCAATCCGTACCTGATCAGCCTGGAGTTTCTCGCCGACTGGGGCTGGATCGATGGGGAGCGGATTGGCGGGCTGGCGGGGCGCGACGGGAACGTCGACTTCGAGGAAGTGGAGTCGAGGAAGCTGCCGTTGCTTTACGAAGCGGCGGGAAATTTTCTGGACCGCGGGCCGCACGATCCGGCCTTGGCGGAGCAATGGGGGCAATTCGAGGAGTTTTGCCGGGCGGAATCGGGCTGGCTCACCGATTATGTTCTCTACGCGGAGCTGCGGCGGCAGTTTTCGACCGGCGCGTGGGCGGAGTGGCCGGAGCCGGTGCGCCGCCGCCAGCCGCAGGCGCTTGCCAAATTGGCCGCAAAGCATGGCCGCGCGCTGGCCCAGGAACAGGCGCTGCAGTTTGCGTTTTCGCGGCAGTGGAACAACCTTCGCGCGGCGGCGGCGGAGAGCGGGATCCGCATCATGGGTGACGTAGCCATCTTCGTGAGCATGGATTCGGCCGATGTGTGGACGCACCCCGATCTGTTCGAGCTGGATGAAGAGCTGAAGCCGGTTCGCATTGCCGGCGTGCCGCCCGACTACTTTTCGCCGACCGGGCAGCGGTGGGGCAACCCGCTCTATCGCTGGGATGTGCTGGCCGAGCGCGGCTTCGACTGGTGGATTGAGCGGATTCGCCGGGCCTGCCAGCTTTACGATGTGGTGCGGCTGGACCACTTCCGCGGTTTCGAGTCGTATTGGGCGATCGCGGCGGACGAGGAGACGGCGGTCAACGGCGAGTGGATCAAGGGGCCGGGGCTCAAGCTTTTCAGCGCGCTCGAAGGCGCTCTGGGACCGCTGCCGCTGGTGGCCGAGGACCTGGGCGACATTACGCCCATGGTGGACGCGCTGCGGCTGAGCCTCAAAATGCCGGGCATGCGGGTGCTGCAGTTCGGATTTGGCGGCAAAGCGGCGCACAACCATCTGCCCCACCGTTTCGATCAGGCCACGGTGGCCTATACCGGCACCCACGATAACGACACCACGCTGGGATGGTGGCATGCGTCCGGCGATTATGAGCACAAGGGCGTGGAGGCCTATGTTGGACCGGTTGGCCCCAGTCCGGTATGGGGGCTGATGCGCGCGTCGGCCGCGAGCGTGGCGCAATTGGCAGTGGTTCCGGCGCAGGATCTGCTGGGGCTTGGTTCGGAGGCGCGGATGAATACGCCGGCGGTCCCGGCCGGCAACTGGAGCTGGCGCGCGCCGGAGGGAAGCTGGACGCCGGAGCTGGCGCAACACCTGGCGGCGCTGGTTGAAGTGACGGACCGGGACAACGATCCGCTGGGTAAGCCGGCGGAGGTGGACAAAGCTTAGAGCGAAGACAAGGGTTTGCTAGAGCATTTTCGGAATACACGTAGACTTTTTGAGAGCAGTGAAAGGTGGCTTTTGCTTCCACCCCAGCGACGTGGACCTGTCTCCTCACCCCAGCGAGCAAAAATCGCTCGCCGGGGACCCCGNNGTGTGCTTTCGGTCTACGCCAATTCCGAAAATGCTTTAGCCGGGAAATCTACTGATGGTGTACATCTGCTCAATGGCCGCAGTCGCTTCCGATTCCGTGACACCCCAGGCCATGGTGTGCACCTTGCCGCCGGCCTCAAACTGGATCTTGCTTGATCTAGGATCGACGACATCCTGATCGCCCCAGGACCGGGTGTGCGCGATATATTTCAATTTACTCACGTCCCTGGTTGGAAAGCTGAGGGTAGACACGTCGATGCCGATCACGCGGCGCTGTATCTTTATCTCGTCCGGATCGAGGGTCACGATCGTATCGCCGGTAAGGGCCCACGCCAACCAGCAGACAAAGAAGCAGAACCCTACTGCGTAAATCGCGATGGCGATCAGTTGAAAAGTGAACTCACTGCCGGTGGCGCGGTCCGGACCCAAAAGATGTGAGTAGTGAATGCTGGCAAAGGCCAGCCAGATCACGACCAAAGGGGCATACAGAGCGACCATCGCGTTCCGGCGCCCCGGAATTGCGATGAGAATGCCTCGCGATGTCCGCTCCCAATTGAGGCGGCCTGCCAACTCTTCCAGCATCCGGTTGCACCTCTGTCTGGAAATGTTACTCTGCGGAACGCCCAATCGACCATAGCTTTTGCAGAAGGTATCCATATCCGCAATTTCTACGCCTTTTCTTCGCGATTTGAGGTGAGAGCGGCGGCGCGTCCATGTTTTGTTCCAGAGGCAAACCTTGCTATGCTGGCGGCACATGGAAACTGCGGCAATTCAAACCCATGGGCTGACGCGGCGCTTCGGCGCGCTGACGGCCGTGGAGAACGTCACTCTGAGCGTGGCTCCGGGGCAGTTCTTCGGCTTTCTGGGGCCGAACGGAGCGGGTAAGTCCACCACCATCAAGATGTTGACCGGATTGCTGGAGCCGAGCGCGGGGACTATTGAGATTCTGGGACTGCCCTTTGGGGCCGGAGCACTGGACCTGAAGCGGCAGATCGGCGTGGTGCCGGAGGGGATGGCGCTGCAAGGGCGGCTGACGGCGCCGGAGTATCTGCGCTTTGTGGGCCGCATGTATGGGCTGGACAAGGAGACTACCAACCGGCGGACGGCGGAGTTGCTGGACTTTATGCAACTGGCCAACGAGAGCCGCAAGCTGGTGACCGACTTCTCGCACGGCATGCAGAAGAAACTGGCGCTGGCGGCAGCCGTGAT
>PMOF01000259.1 GCA_003162495.1 Acidobacteriaceae bacterium | reverse complement strand
CGCAAACCAGCCCAGCGGCGTGGTCGGCGTCAGCACGATCCCGGCAATCTTCTCGGTGATTGACTTGAAGGTCTGCCCCAGGCCGATGACACGGTATTCCCCGGTCGCAGGGTCAGAGCCCGCGAGGCGCGGATCCTTCGGTTTCAGGTCGCTGGTTGCCATCGTCGCCTTAGCCCTTCACCGGCACATGTTCCACCGGCGCTTCGTCGAGTTCGTGATTCGGATTCAAGACCGCGGCCACATAAGTCGTCCGCGGACGGGTATTCTGATCGGCGAGCACCTGGTAGCTGCGTTGGTCTGCGCGCAGTTTCGCCACCCGGCTGCCCTTTTCGTTCAGGTTGCCAAACGTGATTGCCGAGGCCGGGCACGCCTGCTGGCATGCGGTCACAATCTCTCCGTCGTGAATGGGCCGGTTCTCCTTGTCGGCCTCGATCCGGGCCGCGGTAATGCGCTGCAGGCAGTAGCTGCACTTCTCCATCACCCCGCGCGTGCGCACGGAGACGTCCGGATTCCGCGACAGCTTCAGGCTCTCGGTCTCGTAATCCGAAAAAAGCAGGAAGTTGAAGCGGCGCACCTTGTAGGGACAGTTGTTCGAGCAGTAGCGGGTACCCACGCAGCGGTTGTAGACCATGGTGTTCAGGCCCTCCGGCGTATGCACGGTCGCTCCCACCGGACATACCTGCTCGCAGGGTGCGTTCTCGCAGTGCTGGCAAGCCATGGGCTGGAAGTGCGCGCGAGGCGCTGACAGATCGCCCTCGAAATACGTATCGATGCGCAGCCACTGCATGTTGCGCCCGATCCGCACCTGCTGCTTGCCCACCACCGCGATGTTGTTCTCCGCATAGCAGCTCACGATGCAGGCATTGCAGCCCGTACAGCTGTTCATGTCGATCGACATGCCCCACGCATTGTCCTTGTAGGTCCAGTTGGGGAACATCGACGTTCCCATGTCGGTCTTGGTGTGCGTCTCACCCTCGTTGGCGAATCCCGGATTGGCTTTGAATTCATCGAGCGTTGCGTAGCGGATAATCCCGCGCTCGCCTATCGCTTCATCGGCTTCGAGCGAATTGTTGCCGCTGCCCTGGCCCCCAAACAGCTTCGAACGATGATCCTGGAAGTGGCTCTTGGTAATCGCCAGGCCCCATCTGCCTTCCACTTTCTTGATCGATCCGGTCGCAAAAAACGGCGCCCAGCTGTTGCGAATCAGATAAGCGTTGAATCCCGCGCCCGAGCCAACGCGGCCCGCAAACTCGCGCCCATAACCCAGATGCACGGTCACCGAATTGTCCGGATGCCCCGGCGCAACAATCACCGGCGCCTTCACCGTGCCGTTGCCCACCGTCAGCTCGACAATGTCGTCTTCGTCCAGGCCCAGCTTGGTCAACGTCGCGCCCGAAACGATCGCCGCATTGTCCCAGCTCAGGTTGGTCACCGGCTTGGGCAGTTCCTGCAGCCAGCCCACATTCGACCAGCGCCCGTCATACACGTTCGGGTCCGGCCGAAAAATAATCTCCAGCGAATCCTTCGAAGAAGGCGTCGGAACCTTGGAGCTGAGATTCACCTTCGATACCGTGCCTGCCTTGTCGAAGCCTGTGTCGTCGATCCAGCCCTGGTGCAGCGCTTTGCGCCAGCCCGTTTCAAAATCGCCCTTGATGGTGTTCTTCCAAGTCGCGCGCACTGCTTCATAGGCGCTCAACTGCGGCTCATCCAGCAGCGTTTGAAACACATCGTGCGCCGTCCTGCCGCCATACAACGGATCGATCAGCGGCTGCACCACTGAAACCGTTCCGTCATATGCGCGCGCGTCGGACCACGACTCCAGATAATGCGCCGCCGGAATGTGCCAGTGCGCAATCTGTCCCGTCTCGTCCAAATGCGAGCCCAGGTGCGCCACAATCTTTGCTTTATCGAATGCCCTCGCAAAATCAAGATCCGCGGGCGCGGAATAAATCGGATTGGCATTCAAAATCACCAGCCAATCCACCTTGCCCGCGTTCAGTTCCTCGACCAGCTCCTTGAAATCCGCAATCTGATCGCTGGGCAGCGGATTCACCGGCGCGCTCACGGAGACAGTCTTGCCCACATTGCCCAGCGCTGTGTTGATGGCCAATGCCAGCGCCGCCACTGAGGCGTCCTGCTGCTCTCCGCCGATCACCGCGCTCGATCCCGCGTGGGCCTTCAGATCTTTAGCCACGGCGGCCAGAAACTTTTGCTGCTCGTCCGTCCACGCGTACGCCGGAGCCTCACCGCCCGCCGCTCCCACGGCCTTCGCCAGTTCCGCGGCAAACGCCGGAATCTCGCTCGCCCTCAGGCCCAGCCGGTGTTCCGCCTTCAGCCCCGTCGTGGTCGGCGTCGAATCCACCGAATAAAGCCGGTTCAGCTTTTCCGGATCCTTGCGCCGCTCGGCATACTCCCGCACCAGCTTGTGAAATCCCGGAAACGCCGCGCCCGAAAGAAAATCCGCATCCAGCGAAACAATCACATCCGCATCGCTCAGCGCGTATTGAACGTTCAGCCCCTTCGACGCCGCCGTTCCCGCCGTCGCCGGGTCGTACTGCACCAGCTTCGTTTTGGGGTAAGCGGCCTCGACAGCCTTCCACTGCCGCGCCAGCGTGGGCGAGATGATCGTCGTGCTCAGGAAATAAATTCCCGTCCCATCCTTGCTCGCGACCA
>PMOF01000132.1 GCA_003162495.1 Acidobacteriaceae bacterium | reverse complement strand
TCAGTAATACGCGTACACCTTCAAATATCTCTGCCGCAACTCCGGCGATACCGCTTCCACCAGCCGCAGATAGCGCTCCCGCGTCAGGCCTTGATCGGAAACGGGAAGCGACTCATAGAGCGCCACCGCCTGCTTGCCCAGCAACCCGCGCTTGAGCACTCCCTCATAGTCGCGAATGCGCAGCTTCGACCTCTTCACCCGATCCAGAAAAACTTCCGCATCCCGCGTATCGAACGCCGCGTCGATCAGCGCATGAAGCTCTGCATATCCCCGCTCATCGGTTACTGCGATTCCCGCCTGCTCAAACATCCGTTTCCTTAATCTCAGGCCTCTTCAGCTTTTCCTGATCCGTCCTGCGCGCGTTCGTCCTGCCCGGTTCTTCAAAACTCTGGAGCGGGAGACGGGGATCGAACCCGCGACCAACAGCTTGGAAGGCTGTGACTCTACCACTGAGTTACTCCCGCACAAAACAGCCTCTAGCTAATCGCTGCTAGCTGATCTTCTGGAGCTGATGACCGGGCTTGAACCGGTGACCTCTCCCTTACCAAGGGAGTGCTCTACCAACTGAGCTACATCAGCCCTGCTTACGAAATTCCCCTTGCAAACTTTTGGGCCTGGAATTTTCATCCTCGGCCTTTCCGCCTTCTTGCTCGCTGCGGCGAATCCTATCCGCCTGCAGCGCCACTACCGTACGCAAAGCAAACCCGCCAATCACCAGCAGCGGAATCAAACGCAGCGCCACCGGTTTGCCGTGAACCAGGATTGTACCCTCGCCCATCGTGAACCACACCAGCACAGCGAGAAGCCCATACAACCCCAGCGCCCAGGGATACCGGCGCTCCAGATCCGCATGCGCCCCCATCAATCCCTTGCGCTCGCCCGGCTGCGACTCTGCCCGCATGCCAACCTCAATTCATGGTGCACAGGGGAGGATTCGAACCTCCGTAGCTCCAAAGAGCGGCAGATTTACAGTCTGCTGCCATTAACCGCTCGGCCACCTGTGCTCATTCACCCAGCGACCAAGACCTGTCGCAAAGCCCCGTCCAACTCTTCCTGCACCCTCCGCCTAAAACCACGCCCGTGTCGATCTACTACGACGCTTTCGGCACATCACGCCCCACCCGGAGAATCTCCGGAAACTTGGAGCATGCACCTCAGTGGGATCACCGCGGAGGACAGGCCCAGCGCGAAAAAACCTGCTCGCCGGCCAATTGCAACCCGTCTCAGGCCTCATTTTCCGATTCCTTATAAGTGGAGCTGGCGAAGGGATTNNTACCAGCTGAGCTACGCCAGCCCTTTTCCACCCGGAAACCAGCTTGAATGCCTGAAAATCTGTCCCGACACCGCGTACGGACGCACTCCTGCTACGCACGCACAACGGCACAGAAATCAAGGTTAGCACACCGCTGCCGGGGGAGCAAACCGCCGCGCGCGGCAAGCGCAGGAGTAGCCTGCTGCGGCGGAAAGGCCTCCCTCGAATCGCCTTCGGCAAGAATTTGACTTGACAGCAGGCTCAGGACGGTGAACCCTGATTGCGTCCATCTATTCCATCTGCAAGGGTGATCCATGCGAACCAAGAAGATTTTCGTTTCCTTCCTGTTGGGCCTCGCTCTGGCCGCAGGTCTGGCGCCACAGCCTGCCGGCGCCCAGGCTCCCAAGCGCAGACCCCGCATCGCCGTGCTCGACTTCGACTATGCCACCGTGCAGACGTGGTCCCAGTCCGTCTTCGGCTCCAACGTCGATATCGGCAAGGGCATCACCAACCTGCTGGTCACTGGCCTGGTCAAGGACGGCACCTTTTCCGTCATCGAGCGCAGCGCGCTTGACAAGATCATGACCGAGCAGAACTTCTCCAACTCCCAGCGCGCCGATCCCACCTCGGCTGCCAAGATCGGCAAGCTGCTCGGCGTCGATGCCATTATCGTAGGCGCCATCACCCAGTTCGGTAACGAGACCAAGAAAACAGGCATCGGAGGCGGCGGAGGCACATGGGGCGGATTCGGCGTCGGCGGATTCGGCCACTCCAACTCCAAGGCCAACGTCGCCATCAACGCCCGCGTGGTCAACGTCGACACCGGCGAGATCATGGCTGTGGCCGAGGGCGCAGGCCAGTCTTCACGCTCCTCCACCTCGCTGCTCGGCGCCGGAGGTCACAATTGGGGTTCGGGCGGCGGCAACGTCGACTTCGGCTCCAGCGACTTCCAGAACACCATCATCGGCGAGGCCACCAAGGCCGCCGTTGACAAACTCACCATCGACCTCCTCGCCAACGCGCCCAAGGTCTCGGTCCGCACCATCACCGTTGACGGCCTAGTCGCCGCCGTCGATGGCGGGCAGGTCATTATCAACGTGGGCAGGAGAGCCGGCGTCAATGTTGGCGACCAACTTGAGGTCCTACGCGTCACCAAGGAGATCAAGGACCCCTCGACCGGCCAGGTGATTCGCCGGCTGACTTCCACGATAGGCGTAATCAAGGCCACCGATGTGGACGACACCTCGGCCGTATGCAACGTAGTTTCCGGCGCTGGCTTCAAGGTCAACGACGCCATCCGGTCCGTCACCCAGTAACCAAAACGCGTCCCAAACAAAAGCGCCCTCCAATGCGGAGGGCGCTTTTGCATTTGTCGCCGCAATCGGGTTGTCTATCTGCCCAGGAACTTCTCCAGCGTCACAGTCTCCTTGTCGGCGCGGCTGATGTACTCGTCGGCGGCCTTCAGGTCGTTTTGGTCCAGCGCGGTTTGGGCTTCGCGGAGGTCGTTGGTCATCCGGTTCATGGTCGCAATAATGTCGCCGCGAATGTCCAATCCCTGCGCCCGTTGCTGGCTGCGGATACTGTCCACCCCTGCACCCGCGGCATCGGCGCGCGCACTCAGGTTCATCAGGCGGTCGTGGACCTCGCGAACCTCCTGCGGGGATGGCCCGGCGGGAACAGAAGGCGCGGAAGGCCCGGCGGGTGCACCGGCTCCAGCCGAAGCGCCAGTGCCGCCGGATCCTTGACCGCCGCCATGCGATGAAGTACCCGTATACAAAGGCTGGTGCTGGCTGCCGCTGGCCGTTCCCTGCGCGCGGGGTTCTGATTTGACTTGCCCTTCCGCAGGTGCAGCCGCGCCAGATGAATCAGGCTGTCCGGCAGCAGCCGGCTGACTGGACTGGTCGGTCTGCGGCGGGGCTTCAGACGACTGCGCACTCGGCTGCTGGCTGGTGGTCTGTTGGGTCGAAGTAGACGCAGCACTCGCATCAGGGGATGGCGAGGCAGCCTTCTGCTTGGCCAGGGTGGAGTAGACGTGCGGCAGCGCCCAGGCAATCGCCACCAGAGCGAGAATGGCTGTCAGCGCGCCCAACCCGATCCACAGGCCGCGATGGCTCTTGGCGGGCGGCGAATTCGGCTTGCCTGCAGCAACGGGAGCGAAGGGTGGAGGAGCCGCTCCGACCTGATGACCCGCCGCGGGCGCTGCGCTCGAGACAGGCGTAAACCCGCCGGCGATTGCGCTGGTTGCAGAGGGAGCGCTGGAGTACGCGGAAACAGGTGCAAAGGCCGCCGGCTGCGCGCCACGCATAGCCGCAGGAAGAGGGGCTGCCGGGTCAACCAGCGCCTTCAGCGCGTCGTGAAACTCCTGCGCTGTCTGGAAGCGGTCATTGGGGCTCTTTGCCAGGGCACGAAGGACGATGTTGTTCAGCGCCGGCGAAAGCCCCGCGTTCACCTCGATGGGTGGCACCGGCGCTTCGTTCAGGTGCGCATTCAGAACGCTGAACGAAGTGTCCGCTCGAAAAGGCTTGCGCCCAGTCAGCGACTCATACAGGGTGACACCGAAGGAGTACAGGTCGGAGCGGGCATCCACCGTGCCGCCGCGCACCTGCTCCGGCGACATGTAGTAGACCGATCCGATGGTCATGCCGGGCCGGGTCAGGTGCATCTCGTCGGCGTTCTTGGCAATGCCGAAGTCCATCAACTTCACCTGCCCGTGCGTGGTGATCATGATATTGGCCGGCTTGATGTCGCGATGGATAACGCCGTGGCTATGCGCAAAGCTCAGGGCTGAGAGGGTCTGGGTCGCGTAATCGAGCACTCGGTCCACGGGAAGAGCGGAATCCGAGGCCAGCTTCTCCAGCGTGGCGCCTTCCACAAACTCCATGATCATGATCAGTTGATTCTGGAACTGGAACGCCGTGCGCAGTTGCGCGATGTTGGGATGTTCGAGGGCGGCCAGGGTGCGGATCTCTACAATGAAGCGCTCCGCAAGCTCGTGTTCTGAATTCAAGTCGGGAAGCAGCACCTTCATTGCCTCATCCCGGTTTGAGATGATGCTGCGCACCTTGTAGACGCGGCCCATGCCGCCCGCGCCGATAAGACCCACAACATCGTAATCGCCAACCCGCGCACCAACCTCTAATGCCATGGCGTACCTCCAAAGGACCGAAAGGTTTCGTCTAGAACGGAGATCCTTTCCACCGAACGCCGCGAGTTTACCTCATTTCCATGTGAGATGCCCACAAAAATCGGCCCATACGAAGCGGGCATGCTGCAGTCGTCCACCTTTCAAAGACCCTGACCGTGATTCTCCTTGCGGGAAACAGGCTTTCGGTTGAGCGTTCGATTGCTTCCGCAGTTGGCCTTTCGCCGCTTTGAAAGTTAAGGAAACGGGGCACATGGCGCAAAAAGTGGATGGTTCCAAGTCGATGCTCCCGGAGGAAGAAAACGAAAATAACCCACGGTGAAGCGCAGCGCAACCCTGGGACAGCTTCACCGTAGTGTTTAGACCGTCCCGTAGGCCCAACCCGAAACTCAGCCTCATACACCCGGCATTAGAATCTCCTTGCTTAAACCCTTGTTAGGGTCGATGATTCGCTTACCTCCTATATGAAGTTGTAACTGTACCGAAAGTGAAGGGGAACACTCGTGCGCAAGAACTCAATCGCAGTCATACTTCTGGCAATCTGCCCTCTACTCATAGCGCAACAATCGCCGCCCGCCCCCGGAACACCAAGCGCTCAGCAAGCGCCACTGGCCCCGTCTGTCGGAGAAAAACCGCGCGTCTTCATTACGGATAGCGAATCTTGGGAGGTGAGCGGTTCCGCAGGTGGAAGCCAAGGCTCCTTCGCCGCCCAGTCGCATGGCGGGGCCCGTCCCCAAACGGCTGAGATTATCAAGACCTTTGGCCAGCGCTGCCCTGAAGTTATAGTGAACAACAAACAGGAGTTCGCCGACTACATCGTCGTACTCGATCACGAAGGCGGCAAAGGATACCTTCGGCACAGAAACAAAGTCGCAGTCTTCGAGCGAGTATCTGGCGACGCAGTTATGAGTCATTCGACGCTTTCTCTTGGAGGCTCGGTCGAGGACGCGTGTAACGGAATCGTCCAGCATTGGGGTGCGCATAGCAGCGAAATCCTAGCTGCAAAAGAAGGGCCCGCCGCTGTCCCGCCAGCACCCGCGGTTGCGGCATCCTTCGCGGCGCCCGCTCCGCTTCCGCCCGTCGCCCAAGCGTCCGTCACCATCGACTCCACTCCTTCCGGCGCAGACATCGAAATCGACGGCGCTTTCGTCGGCAACACGCCCTCCACAGTCTCAGTGTCCCCCGGCAGCCATCAAATTGCCATCAAGAAGAAGGGCCTTACAGACTGGTCGAAGACCCTCAACGTCACAGGAGGCACCGTCCGCCTGAGCGCAGAGTTGGAGCAGGCTCCCGCAGCGCAGTAACGACCTGGACCGCCAACCAACCTACCCCATTCAACCCGGATGAGCACGCCCCGGAGTGATACGTTTATCTCTGACGACTCATGCACCGACGCACCCGCAGAACGCTCTGGATATTCGCCGCGGTCCTGCTCCTTCTGGCTCTGGCCATCTTCCTCCGCTCCAAGGCCCCGCCGGAGGCCGCCCGCTTGCTACCCGAGTCGGACGGCATTCTGTT
>PMOF01000231.1:882-2784 GCA_003162495.1 Acidobacteriaceae bacterium | reverse complement strand
TTGGCCCAGAGACGGACAGACAGCGACATCATGCGCGCCAGGTTGGAAATAATCTCGATGGGCAACAACAGCGGCGCCAGCCACCACACCGGCCCCGTGAAGTGCTTGAAATAGCCGATCGGCCCCTGCTCCCTGACGCCGTGAAAGTTGTAATAAATAAAAGTGGCCACCGCCAGGCCCAGCGGCACCACCAGCACCTGCGTGGGCGATTGCAGGCCGGGAATCAAGCCCAGCAGATTGCACACCAGGACAAACAGAAAGATGCAGGTGACATACGCCTGAAAGCGCACAAAACTGGGTCCGATGATCGACTTCGCATAGCCGCCGATAAACTCGTGCACCAGTTCCGCCATTTGCTGCGTTGTGGCGGGCTTCTCAACCGACAGGGCAATGCGCACCAGGATGAAAACGGCGATGAACCCCAGCACCACCAGCAATTCCAGTGCGAAGGTGTCATCGATGGGCGCGGCCGGATGGGCGGGATGGATACGCAACATGCTCAGGATCGAGTCCACGGGGCCCGCAAGAAGGCGGTTCAGCAGGCGCGTAAAAGCCAGTGATTCATCCATGAAGGCAAAGTTCTTTCTGATTCCGCGGCAGAGAAGTCCGGCAAACCGAAAATGCTGCTCAGTCCCGCAACATCCGAATCGCTTCCCACATCAGTGTCGCCACCGCGAGACTGAGGCCGCAAACAAGCGCTATAGGCGAGCCCTGGAAACACTTCAGGCTACCATAAATGGCTGCCGCAAAAAAGATAAGCCGCAGCAGAAAGAACCCGATGACCAGCACGGCGCCGCGCGGAGCCTTCTGCTGCCTCATGCGGGCGTTGATCAGGCGCGTCAGCCGCTGCCACTCCAGGATGCTGGCGGCGGAAATCGATGCCCCGGTGGCCATCATGGCGGCATTGCGCCAGCCCGAAGCAATCAGCAGGATCAGCGCACTCATTCCGCCCAGAATCAAGGTGTTGCGAATACACCGTTGAAGTAAAGCCTGCAATCCTTCTTCGCTGAGGCGGGCGATGGGCGGCGGTGTTTCCGTCATGGCTTGTCGTCCGCATCTTTCGGCCCCGCCGAAGCTCCGCTTTCGGACTTCGCTCCCGCGTTCATCACCAGGCGAACGACGTACACCAGGCCGGAGACGCCGCCAAAAAGTATGCCCACCATGCCGATCCACGTTTGGTGCAGGCGACCGTCGAGCCATGCGCCGATCAGCCACCCGATCACCGCCGCCAAAGGCAGCAGAATGGCGATCTGCACCATCTTCTCCGCCTCCACCAGGCTGGCGATCCCGCCGGGAGATTTCGGCCGGTCGTTGGGATCATCGGACTCCGGAATGGGGCGATTGAACGGCATCAACGTGTTTATACACAATCCAAACTTCGAGGTGCGAATTACCCTTCGATCACAATGATTTTTCCGATTAGTTGATTGCCAGCTGACGTTCAATGAGAGATGGGCTTCGCGATGCTTTCCTTCGACCTTGAAGTCAGGAAAGCGCCCATATCGCCTGAAACCGATTTCAGCCGCATCACAGGTGCGTTATCGTGACTAGGCGGCCCGACCTCGATCTCGAAGTAATACTTTTGCCCGGCCTCGGCAAGCACCTCCGTCAGACCGATCTTGTTTTCCATCGTGGCCAGCGGCGCCTCCCAGCTTGCGCACACGTGGTGTACGCCTGGGGGAACAGTGACAGCAAAATAGCTGTTCCCCTTGTCCACTCCCACCCACGCACCATCCAGTCCGACGCGGGTCATTGAGCAGCCAATGCATGAGCCTACGCGCTGTACAAAGATCAGTGAAGCCTTATTCGGGTCCGGAGGTGGTGAGGCAAGTTTGCTCTTTTGCGTGGTCACATCGAATTTGACTTTGTCGTCGCCGCAGGAATCCGGCAACACCGTGGCCC
>PMOF01000231.1:0-821 GCA_003162495.1 Acidobacteriaceae bacterium | reverse complement strand
GGCCAGGCCGCCTATCCCAACCGCTTCCCTGCCACCGATGCCGCTCCGGCCACTACCATTCCTGAGCTTCGTGCGCGCTGGGGCGCGACAACTACCGAGGAACTTGAAGCCAATCGCGCGACCGTAACCGTCGCCGGCCGCATCATGGCCATCCGCGCTCAGGGCAAGGCCGGCTTTGCCACGCTGCAACAAAACGGCGAGCGCCTGCAAATTTACGTTCGTCTCGACGCCGTCGGCGAACAGGGCTTCGCGCTTTACAAACTCCTCGACCTCGGCGATCACATCGGCGTCTCCGGCTACCTCTTCCGCACCCGCACCGGAGAGCTGACCATCCACGTGGAGCACCTCACCTTCCTGGCCAAGGCCATGCTCGCGCTGCCGGAAAAATTTCACGGTCTGGCCGACGTGGAGCTGCGCTACCGCCAGCGCTACGTGGACCTCTTCACCAACCTTGATGCCCGCGAAGTCTTCGTCAAGCGCGCCAAAGTGCTCAAGGCCATGCGTCAGTTTTTTGACGCCCGCGGCTACATTGAAGTGGAAACGCCCATGATGCAGCAGGTCGCCGGCGGCGCGGCGGCGCGTCCTTTCAGGACCCATCACAACGCGCTCGATCTCGATCTCTTTCTGCGCATCGCGCCCGAGCTTTATCTCAAGCGCCTGGTGGTCGGCGGCCTCGACCGCGTTTACGAGATCAATCGCAACTTCCGCAACGAGGGCCTGTCGACGCAGCACAACCCCGAATTCACCATGCTCGAGTTGTACTGGGCTTACACCGACTATATCGAGCTGATGGATCTGATCGAGCGGCTGCTGCATGGACT
>PMOF01000211.1 GCA_003162495.1 Acidobacteriaceae bacterium | reverse complement strand
TCTCTGCGCCTGTCCCCCGAAGTGATCGACCACTTCAAGTCCGCCGGCCCAGGCTGGCAAACCCGCATCGACAGCGCTTTGCTGCGGTCGATCAAGCGCAGGGCATAACCTACGCTCATTGCGAAGCATCTGAGCTCTTTTGCTCTTCCGCTCAGAGCCACCCGGCGATTGCTTCGCGGACATTGGCCAGAGCCTCCGCCAGGTCCTTGCCCTGGCTAACACAACCCGGAAGTCCTGGACACTCTGCGACGATCCAGCCGTCTTCCCGATGCCTCAGAATGATTTCATAACCCATGTTGGCCTCTTTGCATAACACCTTCATTTTTCGCCCAAATCCATTTGTGCTTCAGTTTGTACCCAATGACAGAACTTCAAATAGCAATCACGTATTTCCTCATATTTCGTTCGGCAGAGTTGCCTCACCGCCGGATCAGTTTCCAATTGCGCGTTGAACCCTTGTAGGCACTCCGCCGCAACGGCAGATGCTCCAACGAACTCCGTAAATGCATTCACGCTTTCTTGTCGATGAAGTACATCGCATAAGAACACGCAGCTTGCACGGACTCCCAATAACTGGGCGATCCGTTGCGGCAGGCATTTTGAAACCGAATCGTATCTTTCTTGAATCCCCGAAACTGCTGGAATCACGCTTTCGATACCAGAGACAGTCTGGAGAAGCTCTTTCCATTCAGCCTTTTTCTGATCGAGAATCCATTGTCCATGTCCGGTCCTCTGATTGCGGACCCACTGTTCATGTTCCGATTCGCGGTTCTTCCGAAATGACCACACGGCGATCCCGACGCCCGTGACGATCGACACTAAACTCACAATCGTCGGCAGGAACCATTTCACCCAAGATTCCGGCGCAGTCTGCGGACACTGAATCACGACGGGCGCCTGTGTTACCTGGTCAACGAAAACTGCGGCCATCACTGCAACATGAATAATCATCGCATCCACCTAGTATCCTAAGAAGTTGCCCAAGGTTAATTATGAGCCGAACCCTGAAAGCCGTCCGCGGCACCCGCGACCTGCTGCCGCCGGAGACGGCCCTCTGGAATCGCATCGAAGCCACCGCGCGCTCTGTCTTTGCCCGCTACAATTTCGGCGAAATCCGCACCCCCATCTTCGAGGACACGGGTTTGTTCGCCCGCAGCGTGGGCGAAGAAACCGACATCGTCTCGAAAGAAATGTACACCTGGGAAGATCGCGCGCGGGCGCAGTCGGAGAAGACCCAGTCGTTGACCCTGCGCCCGGAAAACACAGCCGGCGTGGTCCGCGCCTACATCGAGCACCAGCTCGGCGAAACCGGCCAGTTGCAAAAGCTCTATTACATCGGCCCGCAGTTCCGCCGCGAGCGTCCGCAGAAAGGCCGCTACCGGCAGTTCTCGCAGATCGGCGCCGAAGTCATTGGCCCGCCATCGGCCGGTAGCGAGAGCCCGCTGCGCGATGCGGAAGTGCTCGAAATGCTGGCCACTCTGCTTGATGAGCTCGGCATCACCGGCTGGACGCTGGAGCTGAATTCCGTCGGCTCTGCCGCTGACCGGGCCCGCTATAACGAAACCTTGCGCGCCGCCCTGGTCCCCGTCGTCGGCCAAATGTGCGTTGACTGCCAGCGTCGCGCCATCACCAACCCGCTGCGCGTGCTCGATTGCAAAGTTCCCGCCGACCAGCCGATTATCGACAAGCTGCCGGTCATCGCCGATTCGCTCGACCAAGCCTCGGTGGCCCATTTCGCCGCCGTCACCGCGGCGCTGGAAGCGGCCGGCATCCCCTACACCCGCAACAACCGTCTGGTGCGCGGCCTCGACTACTACACGCGGACCACTTTCGAATTCACGCACGGAGGTCTCGGCGCACAGAACGCGCTGCTCGGAGGCGGCCGCTACGACGGACTGAGCGAGGCCATCGGCGGACCCAGGGCGCCCGGCATCGGCTTTGCCATGGGCGAAGACCGCTTGGTCCTTACGCTGCAGGCCCAAGAGTCCGCCGCACCGCAGGTGGTGGTGGATGCTTTCATTGCGCCGCTGGGCGAGGAAATGAACGCTGCCGCGCTTGCCCTGGCGCGCGAACTGCGCCGCCAGGGCCTGCGCATCGAGCTCGGCGACGGCAGCTTCCGGCTGAAGAAATCTTTTGAAGCCGCCGACAAGACCGCCCGCCGCATCGTCATCCTCGGCGAAGACGAACTCCAATCCGGTATTCTGACGGTGAAGACCTTCGCCACTGGCATGCAATCAAAAGTTTCTCGCGCGGAGCTGGCGGCTTATCTCTCCACAACCGCAAGCGAATAAAACAAGCGAATAAAAGGAACCAGGCAGTGCTTGATTTTTTAGGAAGTCTCGAACGCACGCATCTTTGCGGCGAACTGCGCGCCGCCAACGCTGGGCAGCAAGTGGTCCTGATGGGCTGGGTCAACCGCCGCCGCGACCACGGCAACCTCATCTTTCTCGACCTGCGTGACCGCTCCGGCATCGCGCAAATCGTGCTGGACAAGGAACTCACGCCCGACGGCCACCTGAAAGGCGAGCACGTGCGCCCGGAGTACGTCGTCGCAGCGGTGGGCAAGGTCAGCCTGCGCGATGCCGACGCCATCAACCCCAAAATGCCCACCGGCGAAATCGAGATTGAAGCCACTGAGCTGAGGGTGCTGAACGACGCGCGCCTCGCTCCCTTCTCCCCTTCTGAAGAGGCCATCCAAAATGAAGAGACACGCCTCAAGTACCGCTATTTAGATTTGCGCCGGCCGGAAATGCAGCGCAACTTCTGGTTGCGCCACGAAATCACGCTGGCGATCCGCGAGAGCCTCTCGATGCAGGGTTTTCTGGAGATCGAGACGCCCATTCTCACCAAGTC
>PMOF01000288.1 GCA_003162495.1 Acidobacteriaceae bacterium | reverse complement strand
TGCCATCAGCATGCGAATATCGAGCTTCGGCTGAGAAGTTTCTGGTTGCGGATTGATAACCGTTAAAGTAGCCATAGACAGTTATCATCTTTACATAACGCAGATAACCTGTCAAACTGATTTGGAGGGTTAGCAGTCAATGAGCAAGAGTTCAAATAGTCCCGCCTTTGAATTGGTCGGCGGCCACGCCGCGCTCGATTTCGTCAACACTCTCGATTGGAGATTCCGTCCAGGCAATCCCGAAGAACTGCTGACCAGCTACGACTCACTTCTTCGCTTCGCTGAGCAGTCCGAGTTGATCACGGCCAAGCAGGCGCGCCGCCTGCTAGGTGCAAGCGGCAGCGGCGACGCGAAGCGGGTGCTGACCGAATCGAAGGAGCTCCGCGGAGCCCTGGCCGAAGTCTTCTATGCCGGGCTCGATGGGAGTGTTCCGGACCCAGGACCGTTAAAGGTGCTGGAGAGATATTTCAAAGCGGCCCGGAACCATCAGAAACTCCGCTGGAAGAAGTTGGGACTGGCGTGGAAATGGCCTGAGATGGACGCTGACCCGGAGATTCCGCTTTGGCTTTTATCTTCAGGCGCCGCAGGACTGATGCTCTCAGACGACTCGCGAAGAGTTCGGGCGTGCAATAACCCTAAGTGCCGATGGCTTTTCCTGGACACCAGCAAGAACCACAGCCGCCGCTGGTGTGACATGCGGATTTGCGGCAACCGCATGAAGGCCCGGCGATTTAAAGCCCAGCACCCGGGCTGACCGCCTCAAGCCGCGTCCCCATGCAAGTCCTCACATTCGATTCTGCGGTCAGGCGGAACCTTGACCGCCGCGCTCCGTTAAACTGGGATGGCAATGAAAGCGACGCTCAGGTGGGGATGGACAGCGGTGCCTTTTGCAATGGCTGGGCTGCTGGCCTTGACTGGATGCGGAACCCCCAGTGCACCTCTGGCGCCCTCGCTCAACCTGCCCGCTACGGTCACGGACCTGGCCGCAGTCCGCAGCGGCAACCAGGTTTCGCTCACCTGGAAAACGCCCCGGCGAACCACCGACAAGGTGCTGCTCAAGGGCGACCTGCCTGTGCGCCTGTGCCGCCAGGAAACCTCCGGAACCTGCGTGGATATCCCCCTCCATCTTTTCCTCGCTCCCGGTTCGGATGGTGCCGGTACCGACACATTGCCGCCCGCGCTCGCTTCCGGCGCGCCCCGCCAGCTCACCTATTTTGTTGAGCTCAAGAATCGCAACGGCCGCTCTGCAGGCCTGTCAAATCCCGCCCTGGTTCTGGCCGGCGAAGCCCCCCCTGCGGTGACCGGCCTGGCCGCGACCGTAACTAAAGCGGGCGTCGTGCTGCGCTGGGCGCCGGTCAATGAAAACACGGCCATTCGCTTGCAACGCAAGCTGCTCACGCCTCAACCCAACGCCGCTTCCGACGCCAAGCCGAAGTCCCAGCAAGCCATTCTTGCCCCGGAGCCGGAACCAGCAGAGCAAAACCTGCTTGTTGGGCCCGGTGCAACATCTGACCGCGCAACTGACCAGGCTCTGGACAAAGGCATCCGCTTCGGCCAAACCTATGAGTATCGAGTTCAGCGAGTCGCTCGCGTCTCTGCCGGCGGCCAGACGCTGGAGCTGGACGGCGAGCTTTCCGCCCCCGTCCGCGTCGAGACTCAAGACGTCTTTCCGCCCGCCGTGCCCATCGGCCTGGCTGCTGTGGCCACGGCTGGGGAAAGCGGTGCCGAAACCGCGATCGATTTGAGCTGGCAGCCCGTAACCGACGCCGACCTTGCCGGCTACCAGGTCTACCGCCGCGAGGCCGCGGACGAATGGCAGCGCATCTCGCCCGCGCAACCGCTCCCCGGCCCAGCCTTCCACGACAACGGCGTCCAACCCGGCCACACCTACCGCTACGCCGTCAGCGCTATCGATCAAAGCGGGCATGAGAGCGCGCGTTCCGCCGAGGCCGCAGAAGCCGTTCCCAACCCATAGCCGCACACAGCGAGGAGAGATTCTTCCGTGAAATACTGCCGCTTCCTGCTCAATGACCAAGTCCACTATGGGGCCGTTGAAGACCGCAACGGCGAGCCGTGGATCGTCGACCTTACCCGCGCGCCGGAAGAGGATCTTGCCTTCCGCCTCGAGCACGGTCGTGCCACTTCATGGAGTTTCGATTTCGAGCCCATGCCCGTTTCGGCCGCTGACCTGCTGCCCCCTGTCACGCCCAGCAAAATCGTCTGCGTGGGCCGCAACTATCGTGACCATGTCAAGGAGTTGGACAACGACATCCCCATTGAGCCTCTGCTCTTCTTCAAGCCGCCATCATCGCTGCTCAAGCCCGGCGGCATTGTCCGCCTGCCCGCGGCCTCTGCGCGCGTCGATTTCGAGGGAGAACTGGCGCTGGTGATCGGACAGCGCACCACCAGGCTGCAGCCGGACGCTGACTGGCGCGCCGTCGTTCGCGGTTACACCCTGGTCAACGACGTAACCGCACGCGACCTGCAAAAGACGGACGGCCAGTGGACCCGCGCCAAGGGATTCGACACTTTTTGCCCGGTCGGTCCCCTGGTCAGCGACGAACTGGACCCTGAAGCCGGCCTTATCGTTGAAACCCGCGTCAATGGCGAGCTCCGCCAGCACGGCTCGACTCGCGATTTCATCTTTAGGATTCCAGAACTTCTCGTCTATATCTCCGCCGCAATTACCCTTGAACCTGGCGATCTGATCCTCACTGGGACCCCGTCCGGGGTAGGGCCGCTGGCCGCAGGCGACCGGGTCGAGGTATTTATAGACGGATTGGGCGTGCTCGCCAACACAGCGCAAACGGACGCCGCCTGAGCCCATCCCGCCTTTCTGTGCAACCTTGACCGAGCGGCCGAATCTAAAGAGCGGTACACTATTGCCGAATGCGCTTGACGACTAAAGCGCCCTTCCCCAAGGAGGAATCATGCCGCAAAATCTGCTCGAACAATTGCGCAACTACACCAAGATCGTCGCCGACACTGGCGACATTCAGTCGATTGAAAAATTTCATCCGCAAGACTCCACCACCAATCCTTCGCTGATTGCCGCCGCGGCCCAGATGCCCCAATATCAACCGATCGTGGACGAAGTGCTGCAGGGAGCGCGCAAGGAGTTAGGCGATAGCGCCACCGATGCGTCCGTGGCCAACCTGGCTTTCCAGCGCCTGGCTGTCGCCTTCGGCAAGAAAATCCTGGCCATCGTGCCCGGCCGCGTCTCCACTGAAGTGGACGCACGCCTGTCCTATGACACCGATGCCACCCTCGCGCAGGCGCGCGGCATCATTGCGCAGTACGACCAGGCAAAGATTGGCCGCGACCGCGTCCTGATCAAGATCGCTTCCACCTGGGAAGGAATCCGCGCCGCTGAAATCCTGGAGAAAGAGGGCATCCACTGCAACCTGACCCTGCTCTTCGGATTGCATCAGGCCGTCGCGGCCGCTGAGGCCGGCGTCACCCTCGTTTCGCCCTTCGTTGGCCGCATCCTCGACTGGTACAAGAAAGACACCGGCAAGGATTACCAGGGCGCTGACGATCCAGGCGTGCAGTCGGTAACCAAGGTCTATAACTATTACAAGAAATTCGGTTACAAGACTTTGGTAATGGGCGCAAGCTTCCGTAACATCGGAGAGATCGAGCAACTGGCCGGCTGCGATCTACTGACCATCTCGCCGCAGCTGCTGGCCGAGCTCGAATCCACGCAAGGCGATCTGCCGCGCAAGCTTGACCCCGAAGCCGCAAAGACCCAGATCATCATGCAGATCAAGATGGACAAGGCCACCTTCGATGCCATGCATGCGGAAGACCGCATGGCCACCGACAAACTCAAGGAAGGCATCCAGGGCTTCTCCGACGCGCTCGTCAAGCTGGAAACCCTGCTCGCCAAGCGCCTCGCCGAGTTGGAGTCTCGCGCTCCCGCCGCGGTGTAACCGCAAACAGGAAAAGCAAAAGGGGCAGCACCCAAAGTCTGCCCCCCGCGCTTTATGGCCACAGTTCCTTTGCATCAGTTCCTTTGCATGAGTTCCATTGCAATCGACCCGCCACTCTGCTAACTAAGTTGGCTCCCCCCTCTTGGCAAACGCAACTTATCCGATAAGCTCAGTGTTACAGCATGATGAATGGGCAGTGGCTGGCACTCCTGAATCGGCGCAAGCCGGCCACCGCTTCAAAAGCGAACAGCTGACTTGAGCGGCAATGGGAGGCGTGTATGCAGACCCCGTTTCAACCGACCCAGCCTCATCCACTCGAACCATTCTTCCAGCAGGCAGTGCGCAACAGCTATGAAGGCAAGCTCGGGTTGCACGATCCGGACGTGACCGGTTATGTCGCCCGACTGCTCTGTGAATTCACTGAGGCCGACAAACTCTACAAAGTGCGCGATGAGGCCGGCCGTCCCATTGAAGAGCTGACCGAAATGATGCTCGCCGCAGACCCGGTCCACGGCACTGCTCCCTCCTTCGATGCGGAGCGCGCCGTCCGCAAGCACATTGGGGACTATGCCCTCTTCGTCGCCGGCATGTATCCCGACGCCACCGACTCGAAACACCACCATCGTCGTCACCGCCCGAGCCTCGGCGAACTCATCCTGGCCGGCAAGCAGAGTTACTTCATCGTCAGCCAGTTCAACCTTTTTGAGTATGAGCAGGAAGCGGCTCTATTCGGCCGCCTCTCCGATGGATTCGAGCGCTGCATTCTCGGCCTCACCCTGGTGCGCGACGAGCTGGGGAAGCGCAAGCCTTTGATGCTGCCGCCGGCGGTCAACTAGAAGCTGCGCTGCCGCCAGAGTTGGACAACTTCCTTGCTGCCTGAATATTCTAAGCAGCAAGGAGTTGCAATGGGCGATTATGTAACCTTGAGTGCAGAGGACGGGCACAAACTCACCGCGTACGTGGCCCGGCCCGAGGGCAAGCCCAAAGCGGGACTGGTGGTCGTCCAGGAGATTTTCGGAGTCAACGCCCACATCCGCTCCGTAGCGGATGGCTACGCGAAAGACGGATTTCTCGCCGTTGCTCCGGCGCTCTTTGACCGCATTCAGCCAGGCGTCGATCTCGGATACGAAGGCGCCGACCTGCAGGCAGCCATGAGGCTCGTCCCCTTGATCGACATGGAAAAGTCGCTCGCCGATGTGGCGGCCGCGGTCGAGTTTGCCGCCTGTGCCACGGGCAAGAAAGTCGGCGTCATCGGCTACTGTCTCGGTGGAACCCTCGCCTGGCTGGCCGCAACCCGCCTCCGTACGGCAGCCGCGGTCGGCTATTACGCCGGCCGCATCGGCAACTATGCCGGAGAAACGCCCGCGGCACCCGTCATGCTTCATTTCGGCAAGCAGGACACACACATCCCAGCCGAGGACGTCGAAAAGGTGCACGCCGCGCATCCCGAGGTGCAAATCTTTTGGTATGACGCCGGTCACGGCTTCAACTGCAACCCTCGTCCCAGTTACAACGCCGAAGCAGCAGCACAAGCGCGCGAGCGCTCCCTCAGCTTTCTAAACAAACACATGGGTTGACTCCGAAGGCAATCGCACCCTGCACATGAGCGGATCGCGAAGCTGCTTACGGGTTCAGACTATCTGCATCATTCAGGCTATCTGGACGCCTGCAGGCGTCGATTACTGGTTGGTCGGCGCTGTCGCCGGTTCAGGCGACGGTGCGAGCCGGGCTCGACCGTCGGTAATCTTCTTGTAGAGGTCATCATCGGCCGCCTTGTTCAGAGTGCTTGCCTTCGCGAATTCGGCCTTTGCCTCATCCTTCTTGCCCAATGTACGATAAAGCCGCCCCAGCCTCCAATGTACATTGACGTCATTCGGCGTGAGTTTTTCAGCCAATGTCAGTTCCCGCAGCGCATCCGCGTTGCGGCCATTTTCGGAGTAGACGATGCCCAGTTCAAGATGTGCCATGCCAACCGCAGGATTGAGTTTCACCACACTTTCCAGCAGCGGCTTTGCTATCTCCAACTCGTTCATCTGTATGTCGGAATCGGCGAGATAAAGCGCGGCCTGAACATGATTGGGATCGTTGGCGAGCTCGGCTTGAAACTCGCTGGCCGCTTCCTTGTATAGCTTTTGGGCCCACAAAAGGTAGCCCAGGCCGAAATGCACGTTTGGCTCTTTGGGATTCGCCTTGGCGGCGGCGCGAAACATCTTTGTGGAGCTTTCGTTGTCTTTCAACTCATCCAGCGCTTCGCCGGCCAGCATGTCGGCCTCGGCAGACTCCGAATTGAGCGCAAGGATCTGACGATAGACATCCATGACGCATTGGGTCTGCTTGGACCACAAGCAGCTATGCGCCAAAGCCAGCCGCAGGGGCAGGCTCTGTGCATCCTGCGCGACAGCCTGCTTCAGATACGGCACCGCCTCGACATATTCGGCCAGGCCGTAATGAGCCATCCCGATCAGAATATTCAGGCGCTGGACCTCGGGTGAGGAAGGAGGCTCGCTCGCGAGCAGCACGCTGAATTCGCGGATTGCCCCCTTCAAATCGCCGTCTTTGAAAAGTGCCAGGCCCAGGTTCAGGCGCAGGCCGGGAACTGCCGGGTCCATCGCCAATGCTTTGCGGTAAAGAGGCACTGCCTTCTTGTAGTGTTCCTGGCGGGCCTCCAGAAGTCCCAGGTGGGCGTATGGCTCGGGGCTCGAAGGATGCGCCGCAAGATAAGCGCGCCAGGCCACTTCCGCTTCGGCATTCTTGCCTTGTTGCTCAAGGGCCAGCGCGGCCTGCCGCTGCGGGTTGGCAGCCGTCAGCGCTTGACCATCCATTCCCGTGGCCGCCATTGCCAGCGCCCATACCGCTCCCAGAAGAGCGATCCGCTTCATTGCCATCTCTTTTACATCTCCAGTATCGTGCTTCGCTTTGAGGGCTACCCCGCCATCCAATTCTAAAGCGAGACGAGCAAGGCGCATTCGGCACTACACGATTCTCTCTCGTACCTGGGTACGCGGGCAATTCCCCGCGGCCATTCATCCAGACCATCCATCCGGACAAATCAGCCAGGCAAAAGAAAAGGGGCGCGGCAGGGGGTTGCCCGCCGCGCCCCGGTTGAGGGTTGAGTTAGAACACGAACTTGCCGCCCAGTTCAAGCACGCGTGGATCCCACGTGCTATTGACCTGGCCGAAGGTGTTGCCCGAACTCAACACGGTGCTGAACACGCCGTTTTGCGGCGAATATCCCGAGTTGATGCCGTTGGGCTCAGTGTGGTTGAACGTGTTGAACGACTCGAAGCGCAGTTCAAAGTGGGCCCGCTCGGTCATAGCAAACGACTTGTAAAGTGAAGTCGTGAAGTTCACGCGCCGGGGTCCGACCACCGCATCCTTGCCGGTATTGCCGAAGCCCAGGTTGGATCCGCCCTGCCACACCGGAACCACATTGGAGAACAGGGAGGTGTTGAAATAGTTCCCCATCTTCTTCGGATAAGTCATCTTTCCGCTGATGTTGGGACGAACGGTGTAACCGCCGCCCAAACCAACTGGATCGTACCCGTTGCCGCTTCCGAGGATGCCGCCCGCGCCATTGACGGTCGAGATGAGACCCGATTCTCCGATGACCGTACCGGCAACTTCCCATCCACCCGCGATCGAGTGGACAAGGCCATTGTTCTTGGCGAAGAACGGCATCTTGTAGACGTAGTTGGCGCTCAGCATCTGGCGCCGATCCAGCGCGCCGGAACCCTTGTCGTACTTCAGGTTGTAGGGGTCGCTGACGCCGCTGAGGTCGTAGCTGGTGAGATCGATTTCGTGCGACCACGTGTAATCGAGTTCTCCGCTCAGGCCCCACTTGTTCTGCAGACGGAGTCCGGTCTGGAATCCGTTGTAAGTGCCGTTGGTAGTGTTCTCTTGCTGGTTGATCCCGTTGTAGCCTTGATACGTACGGAACTGGTTCAATCCGCCGTTGAACGATTGGAACCCAGGCACGCAGTTCGCGTCGTTGCCAAACGGGGAGTGGTTGCCCGAGTCGCCGGCCAGGCATTGGATCGCTACCGTTGCCGTGCCGGATTTTTCGGGAATGGTGACATCGCCGGCGGTGACCGGGATGTTGTTGATGTTTCTATCGATGTTCTGGTGCCATGCCAGGTTGCCGACATACTGCACGACCCAGATCATCGACGGCTTGAGCTCGCGCTGCACACCCAGGCTGAACTGCGCAACGGCCGGAGCCTTGTAGTTCTGCGCCAGGTTGGTTACGCCGGTTGAAAAGACCGGCAATCCGAGGGCTGATGCGCTCGCTCCCGTTTGCCAGTTGGTGCCGGGGTTGGTCAGGTAGGTGTTGCCGAGGCCCAGGTTGTAGGCAAACGGCGAGTTGGTGGCAGCGTTGTAAATGTCGTTGCCCTGCAAGCGCTCGTAAAAGGTTCCGAATCCGCCGCGGAGAACGGTCTTCCCGTTTCCAAACAGGTCTTCAGAGAACCCTACGCGAGGCTGAAGCGTGTTGTAGTCGTTCTCCACCAGACCGCGCGGGAAGCCCTCCACGCCCGCCTGGCCCATGCCATTCAGGAAGAACTGTATGCCATTGACAGTAGCAACTCCAGGGCTGGTTGGGTCGATGGTGCCGGCCGTGGTCCATATCGGAACCGCGGTTGGGTTGTAGGTAGCAGGGTTGAAGTTGGAAACCTGGTTGCTCCGCTCCCAAGCGTGCGGCAGAGCGTCGTAGCGCAGACCGAGCTGCAAGGTCAGCCGTGGGGTAACGTGCCAGTTATCCATCGCGTAGACCGACGGTGTCTGGTTCACATAGTGGCGGATCGGCGTGGCCTGGAACTGTCCATAGCTGCCGGTTATGCCGAGCAGCATGTCCATGAGAGGGTCGTTGGTCGTGTTGCTCAGGTTATAGACGCCCTGCTCGTCGCCGAAGATCTGCTGGTTCTTGGTATAGCGGTTGTAGCTGAAGCCGAATTTCATGGCGTGTTTGCCCTCGGTGTAGGAGATATCCACCTTGGGCTCGAAGTCTTCAGCCGCATTGTGCCACGGCGCGGAACCTGTGTCTTCGCCCGATCCGTAAATGCCCAGGCTGTTGCCAATGCCGGGGAAGGACTTTTTGGTGATCGTAAACAGCGAGGACACCGGATTGACAGCCCAGCCGGAAGGAACATTCCCGTTCGCGCTGTCAACGATGTTGATGATGTTGCCGTCGTAGTTGATGCTGGCCTCGACCAATAGATTGGGCGAAATGGTGCCGCTCAACTTGAGCGCCGCGCTGTTCGACGGGTTAGACAGGGTCGAGGTGATGGTGTTGTATTGAGCTGGCCAAGCCCATCCCAACATCGGTTGCGCATAGCCCTGGGTCACCGAGTCGTGCATGTAGTGGCCCATCAACTGCCACTTGTCGGTGATCTTGTGGTCGACGCGGAGCACATCGTCGCGCACATCGATCGGGTTGGAGACATTGGTGATGTTCTTGTCCTGCCCGGCCACGTTTGGCGCCGGAAGAATGCCGGAGTTCAGGTACAGGATGGCGTTGTTATCAAAAAGCGACGCCGGAATCGTGTTGTTCGGAAACGGCGTATTCGGAACCAGGCCGAGAGGCGCCAGCTTGGTCTGGTAATACGAGGTGCTGGTGGAGATGTTCGGAACCACCAGCTTGTTTGTCGAGTCGAACCCCGGGGCCACATACGTCAAGGCCTGACCCGCTTTGGGAATGTCCAGCGGATCGATGGTGTTCTCTTCGTTGGTGCCCGCGCCGGTGAGAATCTTGCGCCACTCTTCATTCCAGAAGAAGAAGGTCTTCTGTCTGTTCTGGTTGAACACGTGAGGAATGAACAGCGGACCGCCCGCGTTCGCGCCGAAAATGTTGTAGTGCGTCGAGGTTCTCGGCGTAGCCGGTGTAGAAAGTTTGTTGAAGAACGGGTTCGCGTCGTAGTCCGTGTTGCGGTTGAACTCCCAAACTTCTCCATGGAACTTCTGCGTGCCGCTCTTAAGCGAAAGGCTCATCGTGGCGCCGGAGGAGATTCCGTAATCCGGAGGATAGTTCGAGGTCATCATCGTGAACTCGGCGATTGCATCCTGGGAAGGCATGATGTCCATGCCGCCTGCGCCGCCGCGGTCATCCGCCTCGCCACCGTCGATAAGCCAGATATTGTGGCTCTCACGAAGGCCGTTGACGCTGATGGTAAAATTGGCCGCCACTGAAGTCGGCGTGTTGCTGTCGGGCAGGTCGGAGCTTACGCCCAGGCCCAGGGCCGCCAGAGCCGCAAAGTTGCGATTCTCGGTGGCGATTTCACTGATCTGCTCGGAGTTGATCAGGGTGCTGACCACGTTGGAGTCGGCCTGCACAGCCAATGCATCGGCTTCCACTGAGACGGTCTGGGTCTCTGCGCCGACGGTTAGCTTGACGTCCACGCGCGCGGTTGACGACACGTTGATCACGATGCCGTTCTGCGCGTAGGACTCGAAGCCCTTTGTCGACACTTTCAGGTTGTAGTTGCTGGGGTTCAAGCCGGGGATGTCATACAACCCGGTAGCACCGCTGACGGTGGAGTGAGCTTCACCCGTGCCAGGATCGGTGAGCACGATCTTCGCTCCTGGGACGACCGCCCCTGTCTGGTCTGTAACGATGCCGGTGATGTCGGAATTGGCCTGCGCAAATGCTCCCACGCATACCAATGCAAAAATCAGAGGCAACAGGAAAAACCTGTATCTCGCTTGTCTCATGTGACCTTCCTTTTCAAGTTGTTTCTGCGTGCGTTTCGTATTTCGATCGCTTCCCCTTCGTTCAGGTATGAAACCGGAAAGCCAGTGCGCATATCTTCTTGCGCCTCGACCGGCCTGTATGAACCCAAATTGCGAAAAGCCCTCAACAAGCCCTCCGTTGGTACGGAGAACTGGGAGGGCTGCCGACGATCTGGAACAGACTCGTTCAAATACACCGATTTACCTGAATCACTGGGGTTGCGACCGCAATTTGACGCGAACGAATTGAGAACTGTCAAGAAGAAAATCCCTTTACTTCCACAATTCTTCAATCCGTCTGGCCCGTCTTTTCGGTCCCCCTCCAAATGCTTCCACTGGAGTTGGCCGTCAGCATCCAAGTGCCGAAATGCGGGTTCCTGCTTGTTCTGGTCCGTACCGGAATGCTTTTCAGAATCCCGGAAATCCATTTCCCGGCTCGTTTCCCCAAGCTGCGGAGTTCCTGCCTAGGCATCGAAACGATCCATTTTCTCCGTGCAATGGAAGAAGAAATCTTGCCTTCTCCATTTTTTGGAATCCTCGCGCTCAAACGTTTAAGTTGGTTAAGCGCAAGTACCCTATCACGGAGCCGGGAGACATTTAATGCCCAACATGGTTCGCTTGTCAAGCGTCAAGTTTTTTGAAAATTTTGGCACCTACCCGCCGCGCCTCAAGTCGGACCGTGTTTGTCCGCAAAAACGTTTATAAACTAACCATTTACGCTCCTATTACCCGATCCGGAACCTGGCGCGGGGGCGGCCTTCGATTTTCTCCAAATCTCGGCGATACCGGCCGAATGGAAAAACTCCAGCGTTTTGCGGGTTTCCAGGCACTGTCCTGGGAGAGTCGGCTTCTAAAAAGGCTCAAACTTCTTTATTGGATAAAGTTTCCTATTGCAAACGAACCAGGTCCCTCAACTGTCTCGCCGTGGCCTCCAGAAATGTCTCCACGCTGGCTCCCTGGGGAGGCTCGAGGCCGGACTTTGCCTGAATGGCAGAGGCGATCCGCTGCGCCAATGCCTGCCGGGTAGCCAGGCTCATATCGAGGCGCCGCGAAAAAAAGCCTTCCAGCACTTCCAGGTCGGCCGCCGAGAGCTTGACGATGCCGTTGGCGGGCAGCGTGAGGGCAGTATGGGGCTCGGGAATCGGCCCGCTGGCGGCAAAGATCTGAGCGGTAATGGTGCGATTGCCCGACTCGCCCCACAGCGGCGTCTCCAGCTCGCGATCCCTCACCACCAGGGTTCCGGCCGCCAGGTCTCCCAGCCTCTGGTGCTGCCGGGTGGCGAACATGGTAATCACTCCAACGGCATAAAAGAAAGGAATCTGATCCACATAACGGACCAGGTTGCGGGCCATCGATTCGAACAATCCAATGGCCCGGCCGGAACGCTGAATCACGCGAATCCTGGCCACCCGCTTGCCGGGAGTGCGCCCATTCCAGAACGCCTCAAACAGCGTGAAGTAGCCCCATTGGACCAGAAAAACGATGAAGACGACGATGGCGACGACCCACTGCTCCGAGATTTTCGAGAAAGCGTGCACCGCCGGCGGGACAACGACGCCCACCAATAAAAGCACTACCAGCCCGGCGCTCCAGATTAGGTAGTCGATCAGCAGCGCGATAAACCGGCTGCCAATGCCCGCCAGCGGCATCTCGATCGCCACCAGCTCCGGCGTGTCGATGCTAAGCTGGTCAGAACTTTGGTCCATGGCGCAAATCCTCTCCAACCAGTGGATTCTCAAGCGGCGTCCCCACTGGGACCGGCTGTCGTCGCTATTGGCCCAATCTGACTCGAGCGGCCTCGGCCAGCTTTCCCGCGCGGAGCTGCAGGAGATGGCCCTGCTTTACCGCCAGGTGGCCGCGGACTTGTCCGTGCTGCGGCAAGACTCGACCGCCCGCACCTATGCCGAGCACGTGAATCAGTTGTTGGCTCGCGCTCACCATATTATCTATTCCGGCCGGAAAACGAATTTGCTCACCGTCTTCCGTTTCCTGCGCGACGAGTATCCGGCCATCTTCCAAAGCCAGATCGGCTACGTGCTGGCTTCGCTGCTGGTTTCCGTGGCATGGGGCTTGCTGGGGGTCGCGATCACCAGCGCCCGGCCGGACTTCATGCGCCACTTTGTCGGGCCGGCCATGATCGCCACCATGGAGCGGCACCAGATGTGGACCGAATCCATCGTCAGCGTCGCGCCGCAGATGACCAGCCGCATCATGACCAACAATCTCTCCGTGAGCTTTGTTACGTTCGCCGGCGGAATCGTCTTTGGCCTGGGGACTTTCTTCTATCTTTTTGTGAACGGCATGATGCTCGGAGTGATCGCCGCGGCCTGCCACCAATACGGCATGTCGGTGCTGTTGTGGAGCTTCGTCGCGCCCCACGGATCGCTCGAGCTGCCCTCGATCATCATCGCCGGCGGCGCCGGGTTTCGTCTCGGCCACGCCATGCTGTTTCCCGGAGCGCTGCGCTGGAAGGAATCGGTTGCGCGCGGCGGCATCGAGGCCACCCGGCTGGTTTCGGGCATCATTCCGCTGCTCATCATCGCCGGATGCCTTGAAGGATTTTTCTCTCCGTCGCACGCGCCCATCTGGCTCAAGTTCACGGTGGGCGGGTTGCTGTTCACGCTGCTGAACCTGTGGCTGTTTCGGCCGGTCAAGA
>PMOF01000145.1 GCA_003162495.1 Acidobacteriaceae bacterium | reverse complement strand
TACTCGAGATGAAATTCGTAATTGTTGCCGAGTTGCTGATGAATTGCGATTGCAGCTTTCCAGTCAACCCGGCCGCCGCACCCTGCTGTCCCGAACCCTCCTTCGACAAGGGGTCAGTTTTCGAACTAGTCAGCGCCACCATAGGATCCGGTGGCAGAAGAGGGGACTTTGCAGGAGCCGCTACTGGGACTGCAGTCGGGGCCGGCGCTGGAACAACCGCTGGAACTGTCGCGGGAGTAGTTTGCCCGCCGGTTTTTGACGAACTCTCGGGCGTCTTTTTTACAGCAGGCTTCGCTCGTCCCGCAACTGTCTCAAGTTCGGGAGTCGACGGGGTTGGCGTTTCCGCGCTTTGCAAGGTACTGGCAAAACTGCTGGCACCCGGACCTGCGGATGGGAACGGTAGAAGCGATTTACTCGGGGAACCTGAAGACGCCACACCGGGTTGAATAATATTGGTTAGCACAAGTCCATCTCACGCTTATTGGCCCGCACTCGCCTTTAAATGCAGGTCGAACGCCAAAGCTTTAAGTGAGGCCCGAGGGATCATTGAGGGCCCATAACTCTTTAAGACTCAAGTGCAGTCGCAAGGTGTCGATAGAGGGAATGTCGAAGCGGAAATCAGCGGAGACATATTTGTAGGCAACCCTTGCCTACGCAGGTCGGCAAAGACTAGCCGCGCCGAAGGTATGCTCGCCGCAATAAAAACAAATCATCCAGACGACGCTGATCTAATCTGCTTTCTTGTATTTCGTATTCCTTAAGTTGGTGCTGACGTAAGGTATCGATCACCTCGCGTTGCCGCCGTGCGTGCAGAAACTCCTGGCTGCGAGTTTGTCGAAGCGCTTCCGCTTCGTGCAATTGTTTTTCGAGGATCCGCTGCCGTTCCGTCAAAGCCAGCTGGCAAAGCACGTCGAATTGCAATTCTGCCGCACTGACTCCGGATTTGAACTGCGGCCACCGCCGAGCCACGATATTTTCCGCTTCACGGTGTACATTCTCGATTTGCTGCCGCAACACGGCGACAGCATGATTCGCTTCCTGCAGCCGCAACTCATGTTGCCGCTCCAATCCCCGTCGCACCCGCAAAAGAACTTCGAGAGGAAATCGGAATGCCATAAGCGTCAGCTGGCCAGGGCCAGCAGTCGAGTGATGTTGTCCTGGAGCGAGACCGCTTCGTTGGCTCCTTGCTGCAGAAAGCGATTGAGCTCAGGCAAAATCGTAAGCGCTTTATCCAGCACCGGATCGCTTCCTTTCTGGTAGGCGCCAATGCGAATCAGGTCTTCGGAGGCGGTGTAAGCCGCCAGCAACCGCCGCAAGGCTTGCGCCTTCTCCAAATGTTGGGGGGAGCATACCATGGACATGAGGCGGCTGATGCTGTCCAGAATCGCGATTGGCGGATAATGATTCTGCGTTGCTAATTGCCGGTCGAGCATGATGTGCCCATCCAGCAGGGCGCGCGCGCCATCGACGATCGGATCCTGCTGATCGTCCCCTTCCATCAGGACGGTGTAAAACGCGGTAATGCTCCCCCCACGGAATTTCCCCGCCCGTTCGATCAGCTGCGCCATCAAGGTAAATACCGACGGAGTGTACCCTTTCGAAGTGGGAGGTTCGCCCGCCGCCAGGCTGATCTCCCGTTGCGCCATAGCCAGACGGGTGAGTGAATCTACTACCAGCAAGACGTTTTTACCGCGGGCGCAAAAATATTCCGCGACCGCGGTTGCCGTCAACGCCGCGCGGATGCGCAACAATGGAGACTGATCCGAGGTGGAAACCACCACCACGCAACGCTTCCTGCCTTCCTCTCCCAAGGCTTCTTCGAGAAAATGCCGCACCTCGCGTCCGCGTTCGCCCACCAGGGCCAGCACCGTGAGATCGGCGCCGGTGTTGCGGGCCATCATGCCAATCAACGTGCTCTTGCCCACGCCGCTACCCCCAAAGATTCCTACTCTCTGGCCGCGGCCACAGGTGAGAAAAGCGTCCACCGCGCGAATCCCGCATCCCAGGGGTTCGCGAATAGAATCGCGTTCCATGGGCAACGGCGCGGCTGCATCCAGCACTCGCGAGTCGCGCCGGTCGCACGGGCCCAGCGCATCGATGGGTTCACCCATGCCATCGACCACTCGCCCTAGCAGGCCGTCGCCTACCCGTACCTCGGGTCGCGCCCCCCAGGTGATCACGCGATCGCCATATCGGATCCCGGTCGGCCGCGCCAATGGCATGGAAAGTACCGTGGATCCGCGGAAGCCGACAATCTCTCCCGCGAAAACCGTGCCGCTCGCATCCACAATTTCGCAGCGCTCACCGACCGAGCAAAATGGTCCCTCCGATTCGACCAACTGGCCGATCAACTGGGTGACCCTGCCTTGCCAGCGCAAGCCGGAGCAGGAGTCCAGTTGCCTGAAAAACGGAGCCAGCAAGAGTGGAGCGCTCATGTGGTCGCTGGACGATTGGCCAGAAGATCCAACAATCCCTGCTCAATTTCCTTGAGCTGAATTTCCACCCCCACTTCAGTTGTGCCCAGCGCAGTTTGCAATAGGCAATGATCCGCATGCACCGCAGTATCTCCGACCACCTCCGGAACCTGGCTCGCCTCCATGTGGTGGGTAAAATAGCCGAGCCATACCGCAGCCTGCTCGGGATTGACTCGCACCACCACCTTGGTTCCACTCTCGATCTTTTCCAGAGTTATGCGCACCATGGCTGCCAGCAGCAGGGTGTCCACTTGCGCTTCCCGGCGCAGAATCTTACGCGCGATGGCCAGCGCCAGTTGCACCACTTCGGTTTCCACCTGCTGATAATATTGGATACGATCGCGGGCAAAGCCGGTTAAGGCCGCGCTCACACTTCCCCGGACTTCTGCCAGATGCTGTTCGCCGGCCGCGCGACCCTGGGCTTCGCCTTCGCGGCGCCCGGTCTCGCGCGCCGCCGCTTCCCGCTGGGCCAGAATCGCTGCGGCGCCTGCAATGCTTTCCCCCGCTGCCGGGGATCCGGCTTTGCTCCCAACCTCCGCTTTGGCCGCAACCTCAGCATAGACAAACGGACAGTTCTCCGGTTTGGGCTCGGCCTTGGCCGGGGGAGCGGGCGCGGGATTACACGACGTACTCATCTTCATCCCCTCCCAGGCTGATCTTTCCCTCCGCCTCGAGTTTGCGCGCTACGGCTACCGCCTCCTGCTGCGCCTTGATCATGTCGCGCGAGCGCACCGGCCCCAACACGTCCATGTCTTCCTTCAGCATCTCTACCGCACGGCTTGACATGGATTTGAAAATATAAGCTTTCAGTTCCTCGGTCGCACCCCTGAGCGCCAAGGCAAGAGACTTCTTGTCCAGTTGTCCCAGCAATTCCCGAATACCTGCCTCCGGCACTGACAGCAGATCCTGAAAGGTGAACATCAGATTGCGAATGCCCAGCGCCACTTTGGGATCATCCTTCTCAATGCTTTCGAGAATCGCCTTGGCCGGCACCGGGTCCATGTGGTTCAACAGATCAGCCACGCCTTGAAACCCTGCATACGCACGCCGATGTTGCTCTCCGAGCGCCTGCAGCCGCTTGTGCAGGGCCAGAGCAACCTTTTGCGCGATCTCGGGAGAAAACTGGCGCATCTGCGCCATGCGCTTGATGGTCTCGGCCCGCAGCGTTTCCGGCAGGCGCATCAGCAACTCCGAAGCTTGTTTCGAATTCACATGGGCCAGGGTCAGAGCGATGGTTTGCGGATGCTCGCCCTCCAGGAATTTGGCCAGTTGTTGCGGATCAGCCTTCTGCAGCGAATCCAGCTTGCTGGCGTTGCTCTCCGCCGCCGACGAAACCTGGCGCAGCAATTGCCGCGCGCCCTCCTCGCCAAACGACTTCACCAGCAGTTTTTGGGCGTAGTCGGTGCCTCCCTGGGCCAGATAATCCTGGGTCAGGCCCATGCGATGATATTCCTCGAGCACGGCTAGCGCGGTCTCCCCGTCGACGTAGTCCAACTCGGCAATCTCTTTGGTCAGAAGCTCAAGATCTTCCTGGGGAAGCACGCGGTAGATATGACTTGCGATCTCTTCCCCTAACAACACCAGCAGCACAGCAGCCTTCCGCGTTCCCCCGAGAGCCGGTTCTGTGGCTGTCATTCTTTGCCGCCCTCCCGGATCCAGCTTTGTACCAGCCGGCCAGCCACCGCTGGCTCGGTCCTTACCTTTTCTGAAAGTTGCTTCTTGAGCGTGGCTGCACGCTTGGCATGTTCGACTCCGGGGACTTCTACTTCCAAACTCCCTGCCGCCGCGGCTGTAGCCGTGGCCAGGTCTCTCGAACCTCGCACCAGGCGAGTGGGCAACTCGCGCAGGGAAATAAGAATCTGCTTCTTCACTGGCCGCAACATCAGGAAATAAACAATCAGGAAGAGCGCCAGCACGCCTGCGTAACGCAACAGCCCGGACCATTGCGTCAACAGCTTGCGCGTATTGTCCAGTTTGCCCGGGGGGAGCGGCTTCTCCACGGGGAGCTCCTGGAAGGAGAGATTCTGCACCGCCAGCATATCCCCGCGCTGCGCGTCCAGACCGATGGCCGCTCCCGCCAGTTGCTCGATCTCTTTCATTTCTTCCGCGGTGCGCTTGCGCCGGGTTGCAGTCTTCACTCCATTCTTTTCCACGGTATCGATGGCATCGTCAACCAGCACCGCCGCCGCCAGCCGCTTGACTCTTCCCGCGGGCTGCACCGTATGGCGCACGCTTTTGTTTACCGCGAAGGTTTCACTTTCGGAGTGGGAACTCTGGGTTTCGGCCGTCACTGCGGTCGCCGTGGCCGCCGCGGCTCCGGGAATATTACTCGTGGTTCCGGGAATTCCCGCCGGGCCGCCGCCGCCGGCATTCTCTTCGGATTTCTGCTGGGTCAGGGTTGCCGTGATCTTCGGATCGTAGACTTCTTCCGTGTTCTCACTGCTGCTGAGATCGTATTCCACGTGCACGCTGGCCCGCACGTGCTCGGCTCCTACCACCGGCTCGAGGGTTCGCAGCAGAGTTTTGACCAGCTCGTCATCCAGATCGTAGCCCCCATGCGAAGCTCCCGCGCCGTGGCTATGCAACATCGGAGTATTGCTGTCGGCGTCTATCACGGTCACATTTTCCGGTCGCAGTCCGTCGACCGCGCTCGCCACTAATTGCGGAATGGCCAACTGCGCCCGCTCCGAGAGCGCGCCTCCGCGAGTCTTCAAGATGACCGCGGCTTTGGCCTCGCGCTCCTGCTCGCTGAACAGCGATTCGCGCGGCAGCACCAGGTGCACCCGCACCGCTTCGACTTCACTGAGCGTCTGCAAAGTGCGCTCCAGCTCGCCTTCGAGGGCGCGCTGGTAATTCACTTTTTCAGTGAAATCCGATCCCGCCCAGTTGGGAGTGTCGAACAGCTCGAAGCCGAGGCGCGCATTCCGCGGCAAGCCTTGCGCAGCCGTCTCCAAACGGCTGGCATCGAGCTGATCCGCCGGCACCAGCAGGCTGGTGCCATCCGGCGAAAGTTCGTGGGGAATATTCTTGGCCGCCAGGCGGACTCCGAGTGCCTGCGCCTCCTCCGGTTTCAATCCGGAATACAGCGTAGCGTATTTCGGCTTGCCGATCAGCCCCACAAACAGCCAGAGCGTGACCGCCACCAGGATGGTCCCGCCCGCCAGCAAGGCTCGCTGGCCGACACTCAGGCCGCGCAACAGGTCTCCGGCTTGTTCGAGCGCCTGCCCGACTGATTTGGGTGCTTCCAATCCTGTCTCCTATACGGCGGCTGAACTGCATGCCTTCCACAGCTCAGAACTGCGTTGCGTACGGCGGCTCAGAACTGCATGCGCGATATCTCCTGATAGGCAGCCACGATCTTGTTGCGTACCTGCATCATGAGTTGAAACGAGAGATCAGCCTGTTCCACCGCGATCATGGCGCTGTGCACGTCCATGCCGCTGCCATCGAGCAGTCCGGCTACTTTGATGTCGGCGGTTGCTTGCAGCTGTTTGGTCTGGTCCATAGCCCCGCGCAAGGTTTCCGTGAAACCCCACTCCCGCGGCGCCGTCGCCTTCGAGGCCACGCTGCTTTCCGTGGGTAGAATTCGCAAGTTCGAGATCGGGTTGGACATATTTTCTTTTCCCCACAACTACAATGGCGCGAGCCGCGGCGCAGCCGATTATCAGCGTCAATAAAACTGTCAACGCAGCAGGTCGTCAGCGCAGCAGATCGAGCGATTGCTGAATCATGGTCTTAGTCGATTGCACCGCCGACGCATTCAGTTCGTAGGCGCGCACCGCACTCAGCATGTCAGCAGTTTCCTCGACCGGATCGATCGCCGGATAGCGCACATATCCCTTGGCGTCGGCATCGGGATGCCCCGGCTGATAGCGCTCAATCGGCGGCTTGGCATCGGCAATCACCTGATCCACCCGCACCCCTCGCGCCGAGACATTAGTGAACCCAGCCAGCAGGGCGGGGAATTGCGGCATGCGCTTGGCGCGAAACAGCACCAGTTGACGCCGGTACGGTCCCCCCTCCGGCGTACGCGTGGTCTCCATGTTCGCCATATTGCTGGTAACCACTTCCGCGCGTTGCCGCTCGGCGGTGAGCGCCGAGCCACTGACTGACAGCATAGCAAAAAGATTCATGACGGACTCCCTTCGTGAATGGCGCTTAAGATCGACTTAAACTCGTCGCGCAGTAGTTGTACGCCGAGGTTGAAGTGTAGCTGAGTGTCAGCCAGCAGCAGGCTTTCCCGCTCCAGGCTGACATTATTGCCGTCGGGACGCTCCATCAAGCCGCGGACCGAGTGAGCCACCGGGGAGAACGACGCGTACTCTATGTTCCCTCCCGCCCGCTCCATTTCCCGGCTGAAGTTCACGTCCTGGGTGCGGTATCCCGGAGTGTCGACGTTGGCCATGTTGGACATGACCAGCTCGCTGCGAAATACATTCACATCGAGAAAGCGGGACAGCGCAGTAATGTTCGCATCATCAATCATGGACATAGCTTCTCCTTGGCGGCAGCCCGTACTCGCGAATCTTGTTGCGCACCGTGCGCAGACTTACTCCCAGCATCTCGGCGGCGCGCGAGCGGTTGCCTCCGGTAGCATCGAGGGTGAGTTCGAGCAAACGCTTCTGCACGCATTCGAGCGAAACCCCGGGGCGCAAGCCATCTTCTGGCGGCGCCAGACCCTCGGCCTGGGCCACGAACGCCAGCCCGCTGAGTTCCCCCGGCTCCAGCACTTCCACCCCGATTTCTCCGCCGGATAATGCCACCGCCCGCCGCATCAGGTTAGCCAGCTCGCGAACGTTGCCCGGCCAGGAATGCTGCAGCAAGTGATGCAGAAAAGCCGGAGTCATCACCGGAGCTGCGCCCGGCGGCGCGTAAAGTCCAACGAAGTACGCAGCCAGTTCGGCTACATCTTCCGGACGATCCCGCAGCGCCGGCAGGCTCAAGGGAATCACATTGAGGCGGTAATACAAGTCGGCGCGGAAGCTGCCATCTTTGACCATGGTTTCCAGCGAACGGTTAGTGGTCGCAATTACCCGGATATCAACTTTTACCGGGCGGGTATCGCCCAGGCGGTCGAACTCCCGCTCCTGCAGCGCCCGCAGAAGCTTGGGTTGCAAAAGCAGCGGCAACTCGCCGACTTCATCGAGCAGCAGCGTGCCGCCGTGGGCCAGTTCNNAACAGTTCGCTTTCGAGCAGAGTCTCGGGAAATGCCGCACAATTCACCGCGATAAACGGACGATCGTGGCGCGGGCTCAGGCGATGAATCATGCGCGCCAGCAGTTCCTTGCCGGTGCCGCTTTCGGCTTGAATCAGAATGTCGGCGTCGATGCCCGCCACTTGCCGCGCCCGGTCCAGCGCCCGCAACAGCGCTGGCGAATGTCCTATCAACTGTCCGGGCTCGCCATCTGCGATCTGGCTGCGCCGCAGTATTTCCTGGGCCGCGTGCTCCAACTGTTCGAAGGAGACCGGCTTAACCAGGTAATCGCAGGCGCCGTTCCTCATGGCAGTGACGGCATCCGGCACGCTGCCAAACGCGGTCAACAGAATCACCGCGGTGCGCGGCGCCAGGGCGCGGGCTTCGCGCATGACTCCGAAACCGTCGCCATCGGGCATGCGAATGTCAGTCACAATCAGCGCATGCTTCGCCCGCCGGAATTTCATCATGGCATCGCTTGCGCCACTGGCAGTGTCAACACGCCAGCCATGGCGCAGAAAGCTGATTTCGAGCGCCGTCCGCATACCCGCATCGTCTTCGACCACCAGCACCTGGCGCGGTGGAACCGCTTTCATGCCCGCCGAAAGCATGGCCGCGGGTTGCAACACTGCGGGATGCATTCCCGTCTGAATTGTTTCCTGATTCATGGCTTCGCTCCCCACAAAGGAAATTCCAATTTGAAAGTAGTTCCGCGTCCGGTTTGGCTGTGCACGGTGATGGTCCCTCCATGCTGCTGCATGATCGTCTGACACACTGCCAGGCCGAGACCCGGACTTCCCGCGCAAGTGGTGAACCCGGGATGAAAAATCTGTTCCAGATTTTCGACTGCGATGCCCGGGCCGCTATCGGATATCTCGACCACAGCTTGTTCTTTTCCGGGTTGAGAATGCACCTCGCCGTGAATCCTCAGCCCGCCTCCACCCGGCATGATGCGAAAAGCATTCAGCGCCAGATTCAGCAGCACCTGCTCCAGACGATGGCGGTCCCCAGCCACCAGCACCCCGTCAAGGGTCTGCGTCAACTCCATACGTACCGTAGCGCGCTGCGCCAGGGGCTGCAAAAACATATGCATAGAGCGCAGCCACAGTCCCAAGTCGGTGGGAGCCAGTCCGGGCGAAGGCTGACTGTGAAAGTGCAAAACATTATTGACGGTAGCGGCCAGGGTCCGCAGTCCGGCCTGCAATTGTCCCACCCAGTCGCGTTCTTCATCTTCCAAGTCGGACTCGGCCAGCAATCCGGCGAACAGTTCCAGGCTTCCCAGCGGATTGCGAATCTCATGCGCCAGTAGCGTCGCCATTTCGGCCAGGGCCTGCCGCCGGCTCAATTCCTCGTGCTCACGCTCCAGGCGCTTCAATTCGCTGACATCCTGCAGGATGAAAATTGAACTGCCGCCCTCTTCGGCACTCAACTGGGCGCAGCGGACCGTGATCCACTCCGCCGCGACGGTGGCGCAACGATATTCCAGTTCGCCGCGGCTGCTCTGAGCGCGGTCCAGCAAGTTACGCAGCCAGGGCGGCAGAGCGGACTCGCCAGAGGTGCCCAGCAGGCGCCGGGTTTCCGGGTTGGCCAGGGAAACTTCTCCGCCCGCCTCAGTCACCAGCACTCCGCACGGCAGGCCTTGCAGAATGCGGTTCAAATGCTGGCGCATGCGGTGGTTTTCTTCGAGGCTCGCGGCCAGGTCACGATTGGTGTCCTCGAGTTCGTGGCGCAGCCGCCCCACCTCCGCCTGCAACTGCATGTAGGCATATTCGAGCGACGACGCCGCCTCGGTGAAGGAAGCAAACGCTTGCGTCAGCGAGCGCTCGTCGAGCCCGATTACGCCGGCTTCGAGCGGGTGCAGCAGCGTGGATAAAGTTACACCGGCCATAGTCATCGGGTGGCCGCGCCGCAGGCCGCAGCCACTTGGGTTGAGCTTTCTGCCCGGCGCGTGCCCCGCAGCGAGGCAAAACATAGATGTTCCGGCAGAATCTCTTGCCCACCTTCCGCCAGGATGTAAGCCCGCTCCATGACCTGCTGCAACTCGCGCACGTTGCCCGGCCAAGCGTGGGCTTCGAGCACGCGGGCCGCCTGCGCATCGATCACCGCCGGAGCGCCTTCCGCCGCCGCAATCCCCTGCAAAAAGTATTCCGCCAGCCGCAGCACGTCGCCGCTGCGTTCCGCCAGGGTGGGCAGTTGCAGAGGAAAAGTCGACAGCCGGTAGTAAAGATCGTCGCGAAAGCGGCCTTCGTCCACGCAGCGCGCCAGATTCGCATTGCTGGCCGCCACCACCCGCACATCCACCTTGAGCGTCTCCGAACTACCCAGCCGCTGCACTTCTTTCTGATCGAGAAAGCGCAGCAGTTTGGCTTGCAGGCTCAGCGGCAACTCGCCCACTTCGTCGAGAAACAACGTCCCACCCTGGGCCAGATGGATGCGCCCGGCATAACCTTGCACCGCCCCGGTGAAAGCCCCGCGCACATGGCCAAATAATTCCGATTCGAGCAAGGCCTCGGGAATGGCCGCACAGTTCACCACCGCCCATGGTTTGGCGGCCCGCGCACTCAACTGGTGAATGGCCCGCGCCACCAGTTCTTTGCCGGTTCCGGTGGCTCCCGCAATCATGACCGTGGTCATGCGCGGCGCCACCAGCCGGGTGAGGCGGTACAGCTTCTGCATGACCTCGGCATTGCCAATCATTCCCGGCAAGGGAGCGACGGTTCTGGCCTGCGGGTCGTCGGCTGCCAGGTGCGATCGCACGGCTTCTAAGCCACTCGAAATCCGCCGTCTTAAAATCTCGTTGGAAAAAATCGGTTGCGCAACCTTCTGCGTGGACAGCGATGGAATGGAGCCGAAAGTCGGCGCTGTCCCGCGCACTGCAGGCACCACCGTCCGCGATGGGTTCAGCCATGAACCGTAAGCCGCCTCTGGCGAGGGCAGCTGCGCGGTGCTATCGGAGTCCAGCAGTACCACTTCAATGCCCGGATAACGCAGCTTGATAATCTCCATCAGCTCTTCCACATCAAGATCATTGAGCCGGCGATCCAGGAACAGAAGCTGCCAGTGGCCGCTTTCGAGTTTCACCAAAGCATCGGCGCCGCCCTGCACTTCGTGAATCGGCCCCCGGTCCCCATGCAGACTTCTGCGAACTTGTTCACGGAACGTGGTGCTGGGGCTGGCTACCAGAACGCCGCCTGTAGGTGAGGGCAGGATTGATGCCGTTGTCATAAACCGATTTCATTCCGGAGAGATTAGAAGGAGATTGGAAGAAGGTTAAGAATTTCTATTGTCGGCAATTCTTTCCCAGTTTAGAGAGAGGTGATGAAAACGGGAAAAGTTTGCCGCGCGGCAACCGTTGCCCGGCAACGGAGGGATATTCCCGCGTTCGACCTCACTGGGGCAGCGAAACCAGCGGCAAACGCACTTCAAGGCATAGTGCGTTGGCACCGTGCTGCACCTGTAAGCTGCCGTCTGCACCTTCGAAGCTGCGTCGCGCGATGGCCAATGCCAGACGTCGTTTCAATTCGCGCTGCTTCCCGTTCACGGGGCCGTCAGCTGAGGCCATGTTCGTCCAGTGCGACCCGACCTTCGCCACCGCAACTTCAGGGGCGCTCACTGTGGGTATTACAAGCCCTACTCGCGCTACATCACCGGCGGCGCCGGCTGTAATCTGAATTTCCGTTCCTCCCGGACAGCCCTCCAGAGCGAATTCCAGCAGATGAAGTAACCCTTGCCGCAGGCGGCTGGCTTGGAAGCTCACCAACCCCTTGCCGCTGGAGACATTCGCTTCACAAAACAAAGCCACCTTCACATTTCGCTTCGCCGCCACCGGCAGAAAATCCGCCACCACCTCGCGCAGGCAGTCTGCCAGATTCAGCACTTGCCGATCCTGCGGCAGCTCACCAGCCTCCACCAGTTCCCGCAGACTGCGGAATAACCGCACCACCCAATGAATTTGTTTTAGCGCGATCTGCAGATCGTGCCGCGTGCTTTTCGCCGGACGCGACACCAGCAGATTTACCTCGAGCAAACAGGTTAAAGTGCTGAGCGGCTGGCTCAACTCATGAAAAATGTCGTGCATGAGTTGCTGATATTCAGCCTCGGCCGTTTCCCGTCCCGGACCTGGCGTTGCACGCAGAGCCGGGCTGGCTGCGGTGCTCACGCTTGCGCTCCGGAGTGGCAGCTCAGCTCATAACCAACTCCCCGAACCGTATGGATCAACCGCGTCCCGTGCCCATCGTCGACCTTGCGGCGCAGATAATTTACGTACACGTCTACGACATTGGTGCAGGTATCGAAGGACAAGTTCCAGACATGCTCAATAATCATGGCGCGGGTGATGCGCCGGCCGGCGTTGCGCATCAGGTATTCCAGCAGCGCAAATTCCTTGCCAGTCAAGTCAATGCGTTTCCCCGCCCGCTCTACCCGGCGCTCCACCCGGTCGAGCTTCAAGTCTTCCACCGTTAATATCGATTCCGCCGGCAGATGACAGCGCCGCAGCAGCGCTCGAATCCGCGCCGACAACTCTGAAAAGGAAAACGGTTTGCTCAAATAATCGTCCGCACCCAGATCGAGACACTGCACCCGGTCTTCCACTCGCGTGCGCCCAGTTAATATGAGAATAGGCATGCTCGGCTTGCGCGTTCGCAAATAGCGCAGAATCGTTACTCCATCGAGACGCGGCAAATTAAGGTCGAGCACCACCAGGTCATAATCGAATTCTCCCGCCATGGCGCGAGCCTGTTCGCCGTCATGCGAAACATCCACCGCGTAATGTTCGGCGTCGAGGCCCTTTTTCACGAAGCTGGCGAGTGCGGCATCATCTTCAGCAATAAGAATGCGCATAAGGTTGTCTAACTTTGCTGTTTCGATTCTAGCCACGAAGTCGGCGAAGATTAGAAATTTACTGGTTGCACGAAGGGCTCCGGCTTCCGCAAACGGGAACCCGAACCTGCGCTGACACTCGTTGCCACTTTGTTCCCACGGCGATAATTTGTTGACACCAGTTCCAATAAAGGATTGTGCCGCGTGGACATGGGGAGCAAGGGCACACTGAAATCCCTTTTCGTACCTGGAGGCATACTGCTGCTCGC
>PMOF01000111.1 GCA_003162495.1 Acidobacteriaceae bacterium | reverse complement strand
GAGCAGCCCGATCCGGGGCCGCCGGCCCTAACCCCGGCGGATCTGGTGCGCACCGAAGCCGCAGCCCTTGAAGCCCTGGCCACGCGCCTTGATGGGCCCATGGCCGAGCCCTTCCGCCGTGCCGTCGAACTGATCCTGCGCTGCAGCCATGAAAACGGCCGCGTGGTGGTCACCGGCATGGGCAAGAGCGGCATCATCGCGCAGAAGATTGCCGCCACGCTCAGCTCCACCGGCTCCCCAGCCTTGTTTCTTCATCCCGCCGAGGCCGTGCATGGCGACGTGGGCGTACTCATGGCGGGCGATGTCGTGGTCGCCCTCTCCGCCAGTGGCGAGACGGAAGAAATCCTTCGCCTCCTGGCAACTCTCAAGCGCAAAGGCGACGGGCTGATCAGCTTTTGCTGCAATCTGAATTCGACCCTAGCCCAGGCGAGCGACATTGCCCTCGACTGTGGCGTGGAGCGGGAGGCCTGCGGACTCAATCTCGCCCCCACCGCTTCCACCACCACCATGCTCGCACTGGGGGACGCGCTGGCCATCGCCGTCAGCTTGCGCAAGGGCTTCCGCGTCGAGGATTTCGCCGACCTGCACCCCGGCGGCAAACTCGGCAAGCGCCTGGCCAAAGTCCGCGACCTGATGCACTCCGGCGTTGCCGTTCCTCAAGTTGCGCCCGCGACCCCCATGACCGACGTCATCTACGAAATGTCGAGTAAGAAACTGGGCATCACCACCGTGCAGGATGCGGGCCGTCTGGTCGGCGTCATCAGCGACGGCGATTTGCGGCGCTTGCTCCAGCGCGAAGGCGGCGCAGCCCTCAGCCGCACGGCAGGCGAAGCCATGAATCCCCATCCGCGCACCATCGCCGCCACCGAATTTGCCGTCACCGCCATCGCAATTCTTGAATCGCGGAAGATTACTTCGCTGATTGTCGTAGACCCGAACCAAACCGTCGAAGGCGTGCTGCATCTGCACGATCTCTGGGGCGTCGAGTTGATTTGAACAAGGCCGGAAGTGGCATTTGTTGACAGGTCACCGTTCCGGCCCTACGCTTGAGTTATGCAGATTCAGCTCACTCCAGAACAGAATTCCTTTGTCGAACTGGGAATCCAGGAAGGCCGCTTTCGCAACTCGGAAGAGGCTGTGCGGCAGGCTCTTGCGCTGTGGGAGAAGCGGGAACGCGTTCGCGTCGAATTGCTTGCCTCACTGGACCTCGCCGAGCAATCGCTCGATGCCGGGGAGGGAGAAAGCTACACCGCTGAGACTCTGCACGAGTTGACGCGGGCAGTTCAACAGCGCGGCAAGGCGAGACTATCTGAACAATAATGCGCATCCGCCTAGCGCCACAAGCCACGGCCGACCTCGACGCAATCTGGCTTTACATAGCGAAGGAGACAGCCAGCCAAGCCACCGCGACGCGCACCATTGCTTCGGTCACTGATAAATTCGGGCTGATTGCCAAGTTTCCTCACCTCGGCAAAAGCCTTGAATCGGAACAGCGCCCTAATGTGCGCGCTTTTCCAGCCGGCAATTATGTGATTTTCTACAGCGTAAAGCCGGCCGAGATACGAATTCTTCGTATCATTCACGCCCGCCGCGATGCGCAGGCTATCTTCGCTGAAGAGTGAGGCAGCCGCTTCCATCCCGCTGACTTCCCTGATCAATCAGCGCCCGTCGTCGAGTGAGAGTTCACCACGCCGGCAGCAGGACAAAGCCGCCCCGGCAGGTAGAATAGAGGTTTCAAGATCAAGGAAAATAAAACACGCTATGCATCGCTGGTCCAGGCTATTCATCCCCACCCTTCGCGAGGCCCCGGCAGACGCCGAAGTGGCCAGCCACAAGTTCCTGCTCCGCGCCGGCTACATCCGCCAGCTCGGCGCGGGCATTTACAACTACCTGCCCCTGGGCCAGCGCTCGCTCAACAAGATCATCGCCATTGTGCGCGAGGAAATGGACCTGATCGGCCAGGAGTTCTTCCTGCCTGCAATTCTGCCTCGCGAACCCTGGGAGCAGAGCGGCCGCTGGGCCACCATGGGCGAAAACATGTTTCGCCTCAAGGACCGCAAGGGCGCCGATCTCTGCCTCGGCATGACGCATGAAGAGATCATGACCACCATGGCCGGCAACGAGCTGCGCAGCTACAAGCAGTTGCCCCAGATCTGGTATCAGATCCAGACCAAGTTCCGCGACGAACCACGCCCCAAGGCCGGCCTGCTGCGCGTGCGCCAGTTCACCATGAAGGACAGTTACTCCTTCGACATTGACATGACCGGCCTGGATAAAAGCTACGACCTGCACGATGCGGTCTATCGCAGGATTTTCACGCGCTGCGGCTTGAAATTCGTGGCCGTTGAAGCCGACTCCGGCGCCATGGGCGGATCGCAGTCCCAGGAATTCATGGTCTACACCAACGCCGGCGAAGATCTCATCGCAAGCTGCCCGGTCTGCGGCTACGCGGCCAATTTGGAGAAAGCTACTTCGCGCCTCGATCCCGTCAACGAGATGGAGGCCACAGGTGACGGCAAACCGGAGCTTGTTTCAACGCCCGGTTGCGCCGCCATCTCCGACGTAGCCGAGTTCTTCAAAATTTCGCCGGCCTCTGACATCAAGTGCGTGGCCTACATGGCTCTCAAGCACGGGACACCGGATAAGGCGGCCGGAAAGCCCGGGGCCCCCACGGAAACCTGGCACGGCGTCGCCACATTCCTGCGCGGCGACCACCAGGTGAATGAGACCAAACTCCTCGGAGCCGTGGGAGGTGCGGACCTGCGCACCATGCAAGCCGAAGAGCTTTCGCAGTTCTTCAACGGTCCTGCCGGATTCCTCGGTCCCGTCGGCCTCAGTCCCACCTCAAAGCCGCTCGATGAAGGCCTCACCGTGGTCGTAGACAAATCCCTCGAGGGCCGCAAGAACCTCGTCGCCGGCGCAAACAAACTCGACTACCATCTGCGCAATGTTGTCCCCGGCCGCGACTTCAAGTGGACTCTGCTCGCCGATATCCGCAGCGTGAACGAAGTAGAAGCCTGCCCGCAAACCGCGCACGATGGCAGTCCCTGCACCGGCAAGCTCGTCGTTGGTAAAGCTGTTGAAGTCGGCCACATCTTCAAGCTCGGCTACAGGTATTCCGAGTCCATGGGCGCGCGCGTGCTCGACGTAAACGGCAAGGAAGTGACGCCCATCATGGGCAGCTACGGCATCGGCATTGAACGCATTCTCACCGCGGCCATCGAGCAATCCAACGACCAGAACGGCTTCTGGCTGCCCGCTTCCATTGCACCCTTTACGGTGGTCGTCACGGTGACCAACGCATCCGATGTGGCGCTGCGCGAGGCGGGCGAAAAGCTGGCCGCGGAGCTCGATACCGCGGGACTGGATGTGCTGCTCGATGACAGAGACGAGCGTGCCGGCGTCAAATTCAAGGATGCGGATCTGGTTGGCATTCCTTATCGCATCAACGTCGGCAAAAAAGTTGCCGCCGGCCAGGTTGAACTGGTGACGCGCGCCACGGCAACCAGCGTGGACGTGGCGCTGGACGAAGTGGTTGCGCTGGTGAAGCAGCGCGTGGAAGAAGATGGGCTGCTGGGGGCGATCCCCGCGTAGCAAAAGCATTCAGCATCGGGCCGAAATCCTCTGGCTGTCGCTGCTTGAATGCGCAGATTTGGTTTTCGACGAAGCCTGACTGACCGCGGTAGAGCTAAAAGCTAGAGGCTGGAAGCTGAGTATCAAAGGAGCAGCGATGAAGTTGAGAATCAAATGGTCAAGACCCGTAGGAAAACAAGCCTGGGTATCGCTGCTGTTGCGCATCGCGCTGGTCGCCTTTACGGTTGTCGCGCTGGTCGTGTTTTCCATCGGCGGGTTTTACTACTTCAAGTATCGCGGCGTTGTGGATGAGCGCCTGAAGCAGCCGTTCGCCAATACCGCCAAGATTTTCGCGGCGCCGCGCGAGGTCCGTCCGGGGCAAAAACTCACCGTCCGCCTCATCGCCAATGAATTGCGCGAAGCCGGCTATACCACGGACGGCGCCGCGCAACCCTCGCCCTTGGGAACCTACGCGGAAAGCGCGAAAACCATCACCGTAAACCCCGGCCCGCAGTCCTATCACACGCAGGACGGCGCTACCATCCGCGTCAATGCGGGCGTTGTGGAATCGATCGCCGACGATCACGGCCAGCCGCTGGCCAGCTATGAATTGGAACCGCTGCTCATCACCGGCCTGAGCGAAGACACCAACCGCACCAAGCGGCGCCTGGTCACCTACGATGAGATTCCACAGAACCTGGTGCAGGCGGTGCTCGCGATTGAAGACCGCCGCTTTTTTGAGCACGGCGGCGTCAACTACTGGCGGCTCATGCAAGCCACCATTCGCGATGTGACCACGGGCCAAAAACAGCAAGGCGGTTCCACGCTGACCATGCAGTTGGCCAAGAACTTTTTCCTCACGCCGGAGAAGCGCATCAAGCGCAAGATCATCGAGATCGTCATCACCTTCCAGCTCGAGCACCGCTTCACCAAGCAGCAGATCTTCGCGATGTACGCCAACGAAATCAATCTTGGCCAGCGTGGAAGTTTTTCAATCGACGGTTTCGGCGAAGCTGCGCAGGCCTATTTTGGCAAGGATGTCCGCCAGCTCAATCTGGCCGAGTGCGCCTTTCTTGCCGGCATCATCCAGCGGCCCAACTATTTCAACCCCTTCCACCACCCGGAGCGCACCATCGAGCGCCGCAACCTGGTGCTCGACTCCATGGTGGAGACCGGCGCCATCACCAAGGAGCAGGCCGAACGCGCCAAGGAAGAACCGCTGCACCTCTCGCCGCAGAGCGTAGACGCCAGCGAGGCGCCCTACTTTGTCGACCTGGTGCGCGATCAGCTTACGCAGAAACTGGGCGAGCGCGACTTTAACCGCGAAGGCCTGCGCATCTACACCTCGCTCGACCCCGACCTGCAGCGCGCCGCCTCCGACGCGGTCGACGTAGGCATGCGCAATGTGGATGCGCAGGTTGACAAGCTGCACCGGCATCGCAAGCCGGGCGAAACCATTCTCTATCCGCAGGTGGCGCTGATCGCGCTTGATCCTCATACCGGCCAGGTGCTGGCCCTCGTCGGAGGACGCAATTACGGCAACTCGCAATTAAATCACGCAGTCGCCAAACGGCCTACCGGCTCTGTATTCAAGCCGTTTGTCTTCGCCGCGGCATACAACACGGCCATTGCGGGCACCATCCTGCCGGGCCAGGAAAAGCCGTTCTCGGCCGTGACCATTCTCAACGACGAGCCAACCACCTATGAGGTCGGCGATCAGGAATACTCGCCGCGCAATTACAAGGGTGAGTTCCACGGCCAGGTCACGGCCATTTACGCGCTGGCACACTCGCTCAACAATGCCACCATCGCATTGGCCTCGGAAGTGGGCTTTGACAATGTGGCTGCGCTGGCCCGCGAATCCGGCATCAAGAGCGCGAGGGGAACACCCTCTGTGGCTATCGGTTCCTACGACGCCACTCCGCTTGACATGGCCGGCGCTTACACGGTCTTCGCCAACAACGGCCTCCACCTCGATCCCTGGATGCTGGCCAGTGTGCGCAACCCTTCAGGCGACATCATCAGCGATTACACCCCCACCTC
>PMOF01000012.1 GCA_003162495.1 Acidobacteriaceae bacterium | reverse complement strand
GGCGTGATCCTGCAGATGTTCAATCATGGCTTGACTGCGGCGGCGCTTTTCTGGTTTGTGGCCATGATGCAGGAGCGGACCGGCGGACATCGCGGGATCGACGACTTCGGCGGATTGCGCAAACCCGCACCGGTGCTGGCGGGACTGATGGGCATTGCGCTGTTCTCATCGCTGGGGCTGCCGGGGCTGAATGGATTTGTGGGCGAGTTTCTAATCTTCCGCGGAGTGTTTCCGCTGGCGTGGGTGGCGGCTACGGTCTCGGTGCTTGGACTGCTGGTTACGGCGGCGGTGATTCTCACGGTGATTCAAAAAGTGTTTTCCGGACCTTTGCCGGAGCATTGTGCCGGGTTTCCGGATCTGCATCACGGCGAGCGGTTGGCGATGGTGCCGGTGATCGGACTGATGATGCTGATTGGAACCTTGCCGCAGTTGATTGTGAACAACGTGAATCCCACGGTGCAATACCTGCTTGCGCATTGGAGATTTTGATGCTGGCATACACAATCTATCTATCGTTCGCCGGCTCGCTGCTGCTGGCGCTGCTGCCCAAGGGCAGCAACGTGCTCGCGCGCTGGTTGGCGCTTGCGGTGGCGATGGGCGGGCTGGGTCTTGGTGTAGCGGGTTTTGCCGGCGGCATGGGCCAAGGGCGGGTGACGATTGTCGATCTGGTCTGGGTTCCGTCGATGGGGATTCACTTTCTGCTGGCGGCGGATGGCATCAGCCGCGTGCTGGTGTTGCTGACCGGACTCGCGGCGGTGGCCGGTGTGCTGTTCAGTTGGAATATCGAGCTGCGGACCAATGAATTCTTCGCGTTTTTTCTGGCGCTGATCGGCGGCGTGTACGGAGTCTTTCTCAGTTTCGATTTGTTTCTGCTGTTTGTGTTTTACGAAATTGCGATTGTGCCGAAATATTTTCTGATCGCGATCTGGGGTTCGACGCGGCGTGAGTATGCGGCGATGAAGCTGGCGCTCTATTCGTTTGTAGGCTCGGCGATGGTGCTGATCGGGCTGCTGGCGGCGTATGCGCGGTCGGGTGGCCACTCGACGGGATTGGTGGAGTTGGCTCATGCGGGGCTGCCCGCGAGTTTTCAAATGTGGTGCTTTCCGCTGGTGTTTATGGGGTTCGCGATTCTGGCGGGCATGTGGCCGTTCCATACCTGGGCTCCGACTGGGCATGTGGCCGCGCCGACCGCCGCGAGCATGCTGCTGGCGGGCGTGGTGATGAAGCTGGGCGCGTATGGATGCTTGCGGGTGGGGATTGCGCTGTTTCCACGCGGGCTGGACCCCTGGGGATTTTCATTCATCGGGATTGGGTCGTGGCGCGACGTGTTTGCGCTGCTGGCGGTGGTGGGGATTGTGTACGGCGCTTTGGTGGCCCTGGTGCAGACGGACTTCAAATTTGTAATCGGCTACTCGAGCGTGAGCCACATGGGGTTTGTGCTGCTGGGGCTGATGACACTTAACCAGATCGGCGTGACAGGCGCCGTGTTGCAGATGTTTTCGCATGGCATTATCGCAGGGCTGCTGTTTGCGATTGTGGGACGGATTGTGTATGAGCGAACGCATACGCGGCAGTTGGCGGAGCTGGAGAAGATGCATCTGGCGAAGCGGCTGCCGTTTGCGGCGTGGGCGTTTGTGATTGCGGGCATGGCGTCGATGGGGCTGCCGGGGTTCTCAGGATTTGTTGCGGAGCTGCAGGTGCTGATCGGGGCATGGATGGTTCGGCCATGGTGGGTTGCGGCGGCGGGCGTGGGGATCGTGATAGGTGTGGCGTATACGTGGCGGGCAATGCAGAAGGTGTTCTTCAGCGATGCGCTGCCGAGCGGGCATGTGTTGGAGCTGGAACATGAGCATGCTTTTGCGGCGATTACATGGCCGGAGATCACGGGTGTGGTGCTGCTGACAGCGGTGAGCCTGTTTGTCGGCTTGTATCCGCGAATTCTCCTCGACGCGATTGAACCAGCGGTGAAAGCGCTGCTTGCGGGAGGGGGACAATGAATTTTGCCGACCTCTTTCGCGCGACATTGCCGGAGACGGCGCTGGAGATAGCGGCGCTGCTGGTGTTGGTGGTGGACCTGGGGTTGCTGCGCAAAGCGGCGCTGGCAACCAGAGCAGCGGTGGCGGCGCTGCTGGGCGTGGTGGGATGCGGCGCGGCCATGGTAACGCTGCTGCTGCAGGGAAATGATGGGCTGAGTTTTCAATCCACTCACGAGCTGCTTCTGACGACGGGCGGCTTTACGGCATTGGCGCAGATCGGAATCCTGGTGCTGACGGCGCTGACGCTCATGCTGCTGATTGACGCGGATTTTACGCGGCACGTGGGCGAGTTTGTCGCGGTGACGCTGATGTCGGCGACGGGCGGGTTGCTGATTGCTGCGGCGCAGGACCTGCTGGTGATTTTTATCGGGCTGGAGTTGCTGAGCCTGGGACTTTACATTTTGACGGCGTTTGCGAAGAGCTCGCGGAAAAGCGCGGAGGCGGCGCTGAAGTATTACTTGTTTGGCGGCATGTCGGCAGCGTTTCTGCTATTCGGGTTTAGCTATCTGTATGGGATTACGGGGTCGACGAACCTGCATCAGATTCTGCTGGCGTTGCATGGATGGAATGCGGTCCCTGCGGCACCGTTGCTTTATGTCTCGATTGTTTTGATTGCAGCGGGGCTGGGCTTCAAGGTAGCGGCGGTTCCTTTTCATTTGTGGGCTCCGGATACATATGAGGGCGCGCCCGCGCCGGCGGCGGCGTTTATCGCTTCGGTGTCGAAGGTGGCGAGCTTTGCGTTGCTGATTTCGATCACTTTGGCCGGGTTTCACTTGTTCGAAGGCGCACCTCACGTGATGAGGGCGATGTCAATTCAGGGCTATGCGACCCCGCGGCAGACCTATCTGGGATTTCAAGTTGCGTGGTCGCTGGTACTGGTGGTGCTGTCGGCCGCGTCGATGGTGGTGGGGAATCTGGCGGCGCTGGCGCAAACGAGTGTGCGCCGGCTGCTGGCTTATTCCGCGATTGCGCATGCGGGCTACATTCTGCTGGGGCTGGCGTACTTCTCGGATTCGCCGCGGAGCGCGGGCGCCGTGCTCTACTACGTGCTTACATACGGCCTGACAACGATTGGCGCGTTTGGCGTGGTGGGCGTGGTGGAGCGGGCGACGGGAAGCGATCGGCTCGATGCGTTTCTTGGATTGCACAAACGGAACCCGGTGCTGGCTGCGGTGTTGCTGGTGCTGTTCTTGTCGCTGGCGGGCATACCGCCGCTGGTCGGGTTTTGGGCCAAGTTCAATTTGTTTGCGGCGGTGCTGGGGGTGCAGGCACGGGGCCTTCCGCTGTTGTTGGTAGCCGGTGCGGTGGGGATGAGCGCGGTATCGCTCTACTACTATTTGCAGGTGCTGAAGCGCGCGTA
>PMOF01000313.1 GCA_003162495.1 Acidobacteriaceae bacterium | reverse complement strand
GCCCACAACTGCTGCGGAATCCAGGTGACGCCGTCTCGCTGGAACGGAACGCGGGCGAATCCGTCTGAAACCAGGCTGATTCCTTCGTTGCGCAGGACGCGCAGAGTGTTGCGGTCAAAGCCGTGGCGCGGCGCAACCCAGATGCGCGGGTTCAGCCCGTGGCCGCGGAGAATCGTAAGCCCCTCGCGAATCCATTGGCGCTGCGTTTCTTCGGCAACGCCGGCGAATTCAGTGGTGCGGTGCAGGGGCAACAGGCCCGCGCCCCGGCTGACGCAGAGATGGCTGTAACCGTGCAGCCCAATCGCCGCTCCAGCGGCCTGCAGGTCGCGCATGCGCGCCCAGAATTCCGGGTCGGGTGGGGCAAGCTGCAACTCGGGGTCCAGGTTATTGGGAATCACCGCGAGAATGGGATGGAGGCCGAACTCGTCAATCAGCGGCAGGAAGCGGCTCAAGCCGGCACACGCAACCGTGGGACAGAGGTCGTCAAATCGAAGCAGAAACTGCGCCGGAATTGGCATCACGACGACACCTCCGATGGAAGCAGCTTCCGCGTCCAATACCAGAGAAAAAAGAACGTCGACACGGTCCAGAGAGAAGTGGCCAGGGCGATTCCGGCAACGCCGAACCAACGCATCAAAATCAAGTTGAGAATCACATCCAAGGCAAGATTGAGAATGCCGCAATAGAGAACCAGGTCGGTGCGGCGCATGGCGACGATGAATCGATAAAAGACGCGGCTGGAAACAAAAAAAGGAATCTGGATGGCGTACAAAGCGAGCACTGGACTGACGACAGCCGTGTCTCGCGGCCCGAAAGCGCCGCGCTGGAATGCGATGCGGATCAACAGGTGCGAGCCCGCGATCAGCAGTAACGCGACGGGTGCGGAAACCAGCGCAGTCAGTCGCACCCAGGTACGCAGCGTGTGCCGGCATCCAGCCCAGTCCTGGGCCGCAATCATGCCGGAAAAATAGGGCACCACGGCGGTTGAAACAGCCCCTGCCAGCAACGTGAGCACTACGCTCACAAAGCGGTTGGCATACACCAATGCGGAGACGCTGCCCGCCGGCAGCATGGCGGCCATCGACTGATCCACCAGCAGGCCGCCTGAAGCCACCACGCCACTGAGCAGCACCGGGCCATACTGGTGCGCCACTTCGCGAGTGGCCTCGGTCATGCCATGCCAGCGCAGGCGAAATCGATACCCATTGGCGTTCATCATCCAGGCGACGACGGCGGCGTGGATCAGCGCGCCAGCCAGGTTGGCATAGACCATGGCCCAGATGCCCAGCCGGCTGCTGAGCAGCAGCGTGCCCACGATGATCGCCACCGGGATTACCACCGGGGCAAGCGCCGGCAGGGCAAAGCGCTCAAGGGTGTTCAGCACCGCAGTGCAGTTGGTGGCGATTCCGGTGATCAGCACGACGGGCAGCAGCGCGTAAAAGAGCCGCACCGACAGATCCAGCTTGGCCGCCGGGAAATGGGACGCGATCAGCGGGAAAAATCCCCGCGCCGTGAGAGCCATGGCGGCAGAAGCGGCAGCCAGCAACACGCACATCCAGAGCATGGAACTCGAAAGCAGTTGCTGGGCGCGCTCGCGGCCCTCCTGTTCCCTCACCCGGATCAGCGTGGGCACAAGCGCCTGGTTCATCGACTCGGAGATCAGGTTGATCAGCAGGCTGGGAATCAGCGCGGCCGCGAGGAATGCGTCCAGGGCGTCGGAGCGGCCATAGACGCCGGCCACGGCAACCTCTTTCATGGTGGCAACAATTTTGACCAGCATCCCCGCCGCAGTGACCGATGCGGCGGCGCGAAAGATGCGGCGATTGATGCTGGCGCCCTGGAACAGCGGCACGATTTGAGCGAGGGGCGACATGGCGGCGGGCTGCCTTACACCACGGGCTCGGGAGAAAGGCCAATCTCTCCGCGTCCGGCATCGGCTTCAAAGCAGGCGGCCATCCGTTCCGGTTCTTCTACGGCAAGCCTGCCTGCAAACGCGATCATGGCAAACAGCAGCCACGTGTTGCGGTTCTCCTCCACCGTGGCAACCAGCGACGTAATCGCCCAAACCAAAAGCGCGGTGACCAGCGCCACCCGGATCGGCCCGTGCGTTTGCATTGCCGCACGCGCAACCAGCGCCAAAATACCCACCGCCAGGAAAAGGGCGCACAAGCCACCGTCAACCAGAATGGAAAGCGCGGTGTTGTGCGCTGTGTCAAGCGGATTCAGTCGTGCCGCACTCACAAAGGATCCCGCNNTGCGGGAATGGTTGCCAGCCGTTCGAAGGTCTGGCGCGGAACGCTGAACCACAGCACCACGGCGTTCAGCGGCAGAGCGAAGGCCGCGGCAAGCACTCCCCTGGCGTGGTTGCGGAACAGCAGCAGCGCACAACCCGCCAGCGCCACGAGCGCGGCCACAAACCCTTCGCGCGAGGCGGTGAGCAATACGGCGAACAGGCCCAGGGGCAGATAAATCAGCGCCAGCAGGCGGGCAGGCCAGCGGGATTCGCTGTTAATGAGAACCGCCGCCAACGGAAAACCGATGTCCAGAAAACGTGCCACGTCGTTCGGATCCTGTCCAGCGGCCACAAAGCGGAAATGACCCGCGGCAATGGCCTCCGCCGAGCCAAGGTTGGCGACCGTCAGCGCAGCCAACAGTATCGATCCGGCGACGTAAGCCCGCAGCAGAGCGCGCAAGTCGCCTGGAGTGTCGGCAAACTCCCAGATCAGCCAGACGATCATCATCTCCTGAAAATAGCCGCGTACCTTCTCCACGGTATCCAGCGGCACGATGGTCCAGAAGTTGGAAAGGCAGAACCAGAGATAGAAGACCAGGACCATCCACTGCAAAGGCCCTGGAGTGCGCAGATGCCCGGCCTGCAGAACGGCGGGAACCGCTGCCAGCAGCAACAGCAACCCGGCGATGCGGGCTATGTTGCCCAGCGGTTCGCCCAGATCCAGCGAGTACTCCCACGGAATCGCAAAGGCGAACAGGAGCAACAAAACCCAGGCGATTCTTCTCATGGCTCAAAACCTCTGCGAGTACACCAGGCCGGCGTAAATGGTGACGCCGACCGCCGATTGCACAACTGATTCCATCGTTCGGTTCATCAGATTTTTGGCCATCGAATCGGGAACGAACAGAATGTCGCCGTCACGAATCGGCTGGTCGGGATCCTGGCCGTGGAGCATGCGCTTCAGATTGAGATAGGTCAGCGTGCGTCCGTCCTTTTGTTCGCGAATCAACAAGGCTTTGTTCCCTGCCGCGTTTTGTGTGGGCCCCCAGGCCAGGGAGAGAGCCTGCACCACGGTCAGCGACTGCACGGGATCGACTGTAAATCCACCGGGGCGGATCACATCGCCAATCACATAGACCAGCCCGGCGCGGCTCACCTGGACCGTGTCACCCGCCAGCAACTCAGGATTGTGGTCCGGGGCAGCGCCGGTCCCGCTCATATCCAGCACGACCGGGTGTGGCGTATCGGGATCTCTACGATGGAAAATGTTCGCCACTCGTCCCGCATTCGGCGTTACACCGGCAGCCGCCGCGAGCAGGTCCAGCAATCGATGGTGAACGGCGTAGGGATAGACGCC
>PMOF01000156.1:3295-3492 GCA_003162495.1 Acidobacteriaceae bacterium | reverse complement strand
TACCAGTTGCTGGTGCAGGGACCGCTGAGCGCCACGCTGAAAGAGCGGCGCGCCCGCACGGAAGGCGCTGTGGAGGACGCGCATAAGGCCATCGCCAAGGCTGAGGCGAGGGCCGCCGAGTATGCCGAAAAGCTGCGCCAGGCGCGCGGCGAGGTCTACAAAGTTCGCGAGCAGCGCGTAAAGCAGTGGAACGCCGA
>PMOF01000156.1:0-3189 GCA_003162495.1 Acidobacteriaceae bacterium | reverse complement strand
CTGGCGCTGATGATGGCCGCGGGGGTAGTCGCGCCGTTTCCCGCGATGGCACAAGAGCCCGCTTCCTCGACGCCGTCGCAATCCGCAGCGCAACCGGATCAACAGGCCAAGCCGCGGACCGCCAATAGCGAAGCCCGCCGGCATGAATCCGTCGAGCAGGTAAATGAGGAACAGGATAACCCAGATAAATTCCGGCACTCGCCGATGGTTGCATCGGCGGCCCGTGTGTTTCATCTTTCGGTTGAGGCCATGGCGCGGATTTTCGAGATCATTAACTTTGCCATTATTGCGCTCGCCGTCGGCATTCCGCTGTTCCGGTTCATGCCCAAATTCCTGCGCAATCGTTCGGAGAAGATTCGCACTGATATCGATTCCGCGCGCAGGATGACGGAGGACGCCAACTCCCGCCTGAGCGCGATTGAAGCCAAGCTCTCCGGCCTGGGCGAGGAGATCGCAAAATTTCGCGCCGAGGTGGAGCACGACAGCATGCAGGACGAGGCGCGGATCAAGGCGGCTCTGGAGGAAGAGAGCGCTCGCATTGTTTCCGCCGCCGAGCAGGAGATTAGCGTGGCTGCCGCCCAGGCCCGCCGCGGCCTGCGCCACTTTGCCGCCGAGTTGGCCATCGAGCAGGCCGGCAAGCAAATGGTGCTGACGCCGGAGATCGACTCCGCCCTGATCGCTGAATTCGTCAGCGACGTCTCCGCCAAGAGTGCGGCACGGGGAGGCAGGAACTAGATGTCCGCCCTGGTTGCTCGCTACGCAAACGCATTTCTCCAGGTGGTCACCGCCGCCAAGCTGGACACGACCGCGATCGACGGGGAGTTTGCGGACTTTATCGCCACCTGGGACGATAGTCCGGAACTGCGCGAATTTTTCAGGAATCCCGCTGTTGCCGCGCCGCAGAAGGTGGAATTTCTTGACAAGTTGAACGCCAGGCTGGGGCTGCAGAAGGAATTGCGCAACTTGCTGGCCGTGCTGATCGACAACAACCGCATAGGCCAGGTGAGCGAAGTGGCCCAGGCCTATCGCCGCCTGTTGCAGGAACAGTCGGGCATTCGCCAGGCGGAGATTGTCACAGCGCGCGAACTGAACGAAAAGGAACGCGGCGCGCTGGTGGAGGAGATTGGCAAACTGGCCGGCGCCCGCGTTGACGCCAGTTTCCGGCTGGACCCGGCCATTCTGGGCGGCACCGTGGTGCGCATCGGGTCCACGGTCTACGACGGCTCGGTGCGGGGCCGCCTGGAGCGGTTGAAGGAAGCATTGATTCAATGACCGCCGGATAGATTCTCCCGGCGGAGCAAGTTACAAAGATTCAGTAGCGAGTTACACGGATCTAACATCGAGTTACACGGACTTAGCAGCAAGTTACAAGGACCTAAAGGACGGAAAGAGCAGAAATGGCTCAGATCAAAGCAGACGAGATTACGCAGCTTCTTCGCGAGCAGATCGCGAATTACGACTCCAAGGTTCAGGTCGACGAGGTTGGGACCATCACCTCGCTGGGCGACGGCATTGCCCGCCTGCATGGGCTGGACAAGGTGATGGCCGGAGAGCTGCTCAGCTTTCCTCACGGCATCGCGGGACTGGCGCTGAGCCTGGAAGAAGACCAGGTGGGCGCGGTGATTCTGGGCGATTACACCGAATTGAGCGAAGGCAACGAGGTGAAGCGCACGGGCAGGATTCTGAGCGTGCCTGTCGGTGACGGCATGATCGGCCGCGTGGTCAACGCGTTGGGCGCGCCGATCGACGATAAGGGTCCGATCGCGTCCACTGAATCGCTGCCGGTGGAGCGGCTGGCGCCGGGCATTATTGACCGCCAACCGGTGCGCGAGCCCATGGCCACCGGCCTCAAGGCCATTGATGCCATGATTCCCATTGGCCGCGGACAGCGCGAGCTGATTATCGGCGATCGGCAGACGGGCAAGACCGCCGTGCTGCTGGATACCATTATCAACAACGCCAAGAACGACCTGATCTGCATTTACTGCGCTATCGGCCAGAAGCGGTCGTCTATTGCTCAAGTGGTGCAGACGCTCACCGAAGCCGGCGCCATGGGGCACACCGTCATCGTGGCCGCGTCGGCATCGGAGCCCGCGCCGATGCTTTACCTGGCTCCCTATGCGGCCACGGCCATTGGCGAATATTTTCGAGACAAGGGCAAGCATGCGCTGGTGATGTACGACGATCTGTCGAAGCACGCCATGGCTTACCGCGAGATATCGCTGTTGCTGCGCCGGCCGCCGGGCCGCGAAGCTTATCCCGGCGACGTGTTCTATCTGCACTCGCGGCTGCTGGAACGCTCGGCCAAGCTCAGCAAGGAAAAAGGCGGCGGCTCGCTGACCGCGCTGCCGGTGATCGAGACCCAGGCCGGCGATGTATCGGCCTACATTCCAACCAACGTGATTTCGATTACCGACGGCCAGATTTTTCTGGAGACCGATCTGTTCAACTCCGGCGTTCGTCCCGCCGTCAACGTGGGCCTTTCGGTTTCGCGCGTGGGCTTCTCGGCGGCCATCAAAGCGGTCAAGCAGGTGGGCTCCACGCTCAAGCTCGACCTGGCGCAGTATCGCGAACTCGCAGCCTTTGCGCAGTTCGGGTCGGATCTCGATCCGCTCACCCAGAAACAGTTGAACCGCGGCCAGCGCCTGACCGAATTGCTGAAGCAGCCGCAGTTTCAGCCGCTCACCTGGCAACAGATGACGGTGGTGCTCTTCGCCGGGACGCAGGGCTACCTGGACGATTTGCAGGTGGCCGACATTCACGGCTTCGAGCAAGGCATGTACAAGTATTTTACTTCCGCGCAGACGCAGTTGATGGACAAACTGACGGAGAAGAAGGCGCTCGACGACGACATCAAGAACGGCCTGCACGCGGCGCTCAAGGAGTACAAGGAAAACTTCAAGGCGGAGCTGGAAGCGGCGGCAAAGGCATAGAAGGACAGTTGTCAGTTTTCAGTGGTCAGTTGCCAGCAACGACAGCTTGGAGCATGCAAACTGATTACCTGCAACTGAGAACTGACAACTGATCACTGAGAACTGAAATATGGCAAACGTACTCGATCTAAAACGGCGCATCCGCAGCGTGAAAAACACGCGCCAGATCACCAAGGCCATGAAGATGGTTTCGGCGGCCAAGCTGCGTCGCGCACAGGAGCGGGCCATGGCGGCGCGGCCTTACGCACGCATGATC
>PMOF01000105.1 GCA_003162495.1 Acidobacteriaceae bacterium | reverse complement strand
TTGAGCAAGTGGTGACCGAGCTTACCCCGGACCAGAGCGGCGTGGATCGGACCGGCGCCACGCTGCCTGCACGGCCCGTGAACGCGCTGCCCCGCCAGAATGTCCTGGAGACGATTGCGGCCAACTGGGTGAACGGCAACGACCTGGGCAGTCAGAAGTCGATTGCGAAATCGCTGATCAAGTTGCATCTGAGCGAGGGGAACGCCGCGGCCTTGGCGGCAAAGACCAACGTAGATCCCGGCGTGCTGAAATCCGTTGCCAACAAAATTTCGACAGGGGTCCCGCTGACGCAACCTGAAAGCGATGTGTATGCCCGGTTCGATCTGATTGTGACTGCGCTGGTGGATGAAGCGTATCAGTTGTCGGACCAGGTTTACCGGAACAGGACGCGCGCATTGGCCGCTCTGGTTGCGGTGCTGCTTGCGGTAGCAGCCGGCCGCAGCCTGACAGGCGCGGCGTTCTGGCTTTCGAACGATTTTCCGCTCTCCATCCTTGTGGGACTGCTGGCTACGCCGCTGGCTCCGATCGCGAAAGATCTTTCAAGCGCGCTTGCAGCGGCAGTAAACACAATGCAACTGGTGAAGAAGTAGCAGGCCGCCATGACCATGTTTCTCGATGTTCGATTGTCAGCGGTCGGTGGCGAGCTTGCCTCTGAGGTCAGCGTCAACGAGGGCAGTAACATTGGCGACTACGCAGGACTGGCGCTGAACGACCTGCTCGCTGCAATTCGCGGCCAGCATGTGCTGATCGTCTCGCACGGATTCAACGTGAATCGGGCGGACGGAATTGCCAGCCTGTCCAATTGGGCGAACCTGCTGCGGCTCCCGCCCTCGTCCGTTTTTGTAGGGCTGCTCTGGCCAGGCGATTCAATCTGGGCGCACGGATTGGATTATCCAGACGAGCCAAAGGTCGCCGATGACGCGGGAGCCCTGATCGGGCCGTTTATCGATGCGAACTTTACCAATGCGGCGAGTGTTTCATTTGCTTCGCATAGCCTCGGGGCGCGGGTGGTGCTTTCGACGATTTCTCAAATGAGTCTTTCTGTACGGCGCCTGATGCTGATGGCCGGCGCCATCGACGACAACTGCCTGAACACGGAGTTTGAGGCCGCGGCGGCAAGGATCGGAGCGGTCTCTGCCCTTTCTTCGAAAAAAGATGAGGTGCTGTCGGCGGCGTTTCCATTGGGCAATTTTTTTGCGGGCATTATCGCCGCGGGGCATCCATGGTGGCGCGCAGCCATCGGGCATTGCGGTCCGGTCGCAACCTGGCCGTCAAACTTTCAGGCGCCGTTTGAGATCCCGGATAATTGGAATTACCAGCACGGAGATTACCTGCATATCGACACCCCGCCGGTTCCGTCGATCGCGATTCCCATCGACGTGCCGCCCAATGGATCACCGGAGCCCTCATCGGGAGTTACCGGCTGGACAGAGGTGTTTTCTTCGGCATTTGTTTCCACGCGTTTTCAATGAGGCATGCTCGCGCACGGAGCGGGTGATTTACTCCCAGAGGATATTTGTGACGAGACTTGCCCGAATCATCGCCATCGCATTGTTTCTCCCGGCATTGTTCATCAGTGTTGGCGCGGGACAACAAACAACGGACTGGCCGGTCTATAACGGCGGCGCGAATGGCGACCACTACTCCCGGTTGACGCAGATCGATCGCGGCAACGTGCAGCGGCTCAAGGTGGCGTGGAGCTTCGATACCGGCGAAAAAGGCGGGATGCAGTCGAATCCGCTGATTGTGGGGGGTGTGCTCTATGGCTATACGCCCACGCAAAAGGTGGTTGCGCTGGATGCGGCGACCGGGCAACTCAAATGGAAGTTTGACTCCGGCGTTGTGGGCACGCAACCGGCGCGCGGAATGGCTTATTGGAGTGACGGCGCGGACCATCGCATTCTTGTCGGGGTGATGAATTTTCTTTACTGCCTGAATGCCGATACGGGCAAGCCGATCGAATCGTTTGGCGAGGCGGGGCGGATCGATTTGCGCAAAGGACTGGATCGGGGCCTGGGCGGCAACTTCGAAGAGCAGTCGATCGCGTTGACCACGCCGGGAGTCATCTACAAGGACCTGATTATCGTAGGCGGACGCAACCCCGAGACGCACCCCGCGCCTCCGGGCGATGTGCGCGCTTTCGATGTGCGCACCGGCCAGTTGCGCTGGAGCTTTCACACCATTCCTCGTCCCGGCGAAACGGGCTATGAGACATGGCCGCCGGAAGCCTGGAAGACGGCGGGCGCGGCCAACAACTGGGCAGGGATGGCGCTCGACGTGGAGCGGGGCATTGTCTACGCGCCGACCGGTTCCGCGGTTTTCGATTTTTATGGCGGCGACCGCGTGGGAGACGATCTCTACGCCGATACGATTCTGGCGCTGGATGCAGAGACGGGCAAGCGGCTGTGGTCGTTTCAGGGCGTGCATCACGACATCTGGGATCGCGATTTTCCATCGCCTCCGTCCCTGGTGACTTTGCAACACGACGACAAAACCGTGGAAGCCCTGGCGCAGACCACCAAGCAGGGCTATCTCTATTTGTTTGACCGGCTCACTGGAACGCCGTTGTTTCCCATTCACGAGCATCCTTACCCGGCGAGCACCATTCCCGGCGAAGTGACCGCACCCACGCAGCCCGCGCCGGATGCGCCTGAACCTTTTGCGCGGCAACGGCTCACCGAAGACATGCTGACCACGCGCACGCCTGAGGCGCATGCCTGGGCGGTGAGGGAATTTCGAACGTTCAGGAGCGACGGACAGTTTCTTCCGTTTGCCCTCGACCAGCAGACGATCATTTTCCCCGGGTTTGACGGAGGCGCTGAATGGGGCGGACCGGCCGTCGATCCGACCCAGGGCATTCTGTATGTGAACGCGACGGAAATGGCCTGGACCGGCGGGCTGACCGTGGTCGCGCATGGAGGCACGGTTGGCTCGCAGCTCTACCAGGACCAGTGCGCGATGTGCCACGGCGTGAATAGGGCCGGAGCGCCGCCCGCATTTCCCTCGCTGCTGGATGTGGACAAGCGGCTCACGGTCGAAAAAATCACCGATGCCATCCGGCAAGGCAAGGGACGTATGCCGTCCTTTCCTAACATCGATCAAACCAGGCTGGCGGCGCTGCTGGATTATTTGCGTACCGGCGCATCGACCGCAGCTTCGTCCGATGCCGCGAAGGAGCTGGCTAGCGTTCCGGCGATGGGAGGGGTTCCGGCGATGGCAGGGGCGCGTCGACCGGAGACGAATCATGCGGGAACAGCAGCCTACTACTATCGATGCGCGGCTTGCCACGGGAATCATATGGAAGGCGTCCCTCCCGCGGGTCCCATGCTGATTGGACTGGGAAGCCGCATGACCGCCGCGCAGACCATTGAGATCATCCACAAAGGCCGCGGCCGCATGCCGGCAATTAACGATGTGCAGGGAGGGGAACTGAACGCCCTGCTCACGTATCTTGGAGTGGAGATCAATCCGAAACCGCCCACCGTCATGCCGGAAGGCCGGCATGAAGGCTACACGTTTACCGGCTATCGGAAATTCCTGGATCCGGATGGCTATCCGGCCATCGCGCCGCCGTGGGGGACGCTCAACGCCATTGATTTGAAAAGCGGCAAGTACCTTTGGAAGATTCCGCTGGGCGAGTATCCCGACCTGGTGCGGCAGGGCATGACGAATACCGGCTCGGAAAGTTATGGCGGGCCGATTGTCACGGCCGGGGGCCTGGTGCTCATCGGCGCGACGGTCTATGATCGCAAGTTTCGCGCCTTTGACAGCGGCACGGGCAAGCTGCTCTGGGAGACGGAGCTGCCGTTTGCCGGGGTCGCGACGCCCTCCACCTACATGATCGATGGACGGCAGTATGTGGTGATTGCCGCGAGCGGCGGGCGCGATCCCAAGGGTCCGGTGGGCGGGGCGTATGTTGCGTTTGCGCTGGGACCGTAGCGGCATAAAAGTTTTCCACAGCTATTATCGCTTTTTGTTCGCTTTTTGGGAAAGGATCGGCTAAGCTTGGCTCGAGTTGAAGGAGGCGTTTATGACCGACTTTCATAAGGAATTGGTGGCTGAATACGATCGGGAGACGGCAAAGACGCGCAAGATTCTTGCCGCGATCCCGGCCGATGCAGATTTCACTTGGAAACCCCACCCCAAATCCATGGCGATGGGCAGGCTGGCTGGCCATGTTTCAGAAACTATGGGCGACTGGGCGATTCACACGCTCACCATGGACAAACTGGAGTTCCCCGCGGACCACAAGTTCGAGGCCTACATTCCTGCTTCAACGGAGGCCTTGCTCGAGCGCTTTGACCAGCAAGTGGCTGATGTAAAGAAAGCGCTGGCCGCCTTTCCCAAGGAAAAATGGGATGAGAATTGGAAGTTTGTGGCTGGCGGACAAGCCTGGATCGACGATTCAAAATACCGCGTGTTTCGCGATTGGGTTCTCGACCATGCGATTCACCACCGGGCGCAGTTGGGCGTCTATCTGCGCGTGCTCGGCAAGCCGATTCCGGGGACGTATGGGCCGTCGGCGGACGAGATGTGAGAAGTGCAGGGAATAGGGACTAGGGAACAGGGAACAGTCTGATCTCTACTCGCTTAGCCAGGGTTCTCCGATCGGCTACCTTTGTTTTATGCCATTTCGTGTTCCGAAGATTTACCCCATCCTGGATCGTTCATTCATTCCGACTGCGGGACGCGTCGAGTTTCTGCGCAGGCTCGGCGCGTCATTGGCCGACGCCGGAGTGACGCTGCTTGAATATCGCAACAAGACGGGTTCCGATGCCGAACTGCTCGCCGACGGCGCTCAACTGCGCGCCGCGCTGCCCTCGGGAAAGATCAAGCTGATTCTCGATGATCGAATCGATCTTGTTGAAAAGCTGAGTTTTGATGGTGTGCATGTGGACGCCGGGGACGCCACCCCTGCCGAGGCGCGACGGCTGCTGGGACCGGAGCGGATTGTGGGCACGTTCGGCGGCAGCGCGGCCCTGGTGGCGGGCATTCTGGCGGAGCCCGCGGATTACCTGGCCGTTGGGCCTGTGTACCGGACCACCACCAAGCAAACAGATAAACAGCCGATCGGGGTAGAAGGCATCCGGCGGTTGCGCGAGCAGGCTGGCGCGGGGCCGGTGCTGGTGGCTGCGGGAGGCGTGACACTCGCCACCGCGTCGCTGGTTCTGGATGCCGGAGCCGATAGCATTGCGGTGAGCGCGGCGCTGTTTGGCCATCCTAATCCCGCTGCTGAATTTCGCAAATGGGTGGCCGAGCTGGGCTGATCGAGCGGGCGAATTGGATCGACCATGATGCTGTCGCTCAAGAGCGTTCATAGCCCAAATTGCCGCCAAATGCGCGGCCTTGAAGAAAACTAAAGACATCGGCGCAAAATTCAAGTAAAAATCTTGCAGGTGACGAGCCCCAAAATCACTCCCATTCCCCCGTCCGAGGGTGCAGCCACCGGCCCCCGGCTGGTGCAGAGCCTCGGCCTTTTCAGTTCTACGGCCATTGTGATCGGATCGATGATCGGGTCCGGCATTTTTATTGTCGATGCGGACATCGCCAGAGGCACAAACTCGCCTGCGCTTTTCCTGGGCGCGTGGGTGGTGACTGCCGTGTTGACCATGATTGCCGCGCTCAGCTACGGCGAACTGGCGGCCATGATGCCCAGGGCCGGCGGCCAGTACGTTTACCTGCGCGAATCGCTGGGGCCGCTGTGGGGATTCCTCTACGGATGGACTCTTTTCCTGGTGATCCAGACCGGGACCATCGCGGCGGTGTGCGTGGCATTCGGTAAATTTCTGGGCGTGTTTTTCCCCAGCGTCTCCACCACGCACTGGCTGTGGCACATCGCTCACGTCCCGGCGCTCAAGGTGGGGCCCATGGTGCTGGGCAACATGGAAATCGGCGTCAGCACGGCAAATCTCACCGCCATTGCAATCGTGTTTTTCCTGGCCATCGTGAACATCTTCGGCGTGAAACTGGGCGCGATGATTCAGAATGTGTTTACCACAGCCAAGGCTTTTTCGCTGGCTGCGCTGGTTCTACTTGCGTTTACTGTGGGGCGCAATGCGGCAGCGTGGGACGCGAATTTTGGCGCCGGCTGGAGCCAGTTCTGGAAAAACGCCGGTTGGAGTTCTCTGCATCCGGTGCAGGTGGGCATGGGCGGCCCCATGGTGCTGGTGAACCTGGCTGTGATTCTGGCCGTGGTGCAGGTGGGCTCGTTGTTCAGCGCCGACGCGTGGAACAACATCACGTTCACGGCCGGCGAGGTCAAGAATCCCAAGCGCAATATTCCGCTGTCGCTGATTCTGGGCACGGGGTTTGTGCTGACAGTGTATTTTCTCGCGTCGCTGGCTTACCTGCTGGTGCTGCCGATGCATGGAGACCCAAACGGAACCACGGTGCTGGCGCGGGGCATTCAATATGCGGCGGAAGATCGCGTAGGCACGGCGGCGCTGGAACAGATTTTTCACTCCGGCGGGGCGTGGTTGATGGCGGGGGCGATTCTTGTTTCGACCTTTGGATGCGCCAATGGAATGACGCTGGCCGGGGCGCGCGTTTATTACGCGATGAGCGGCGACGGGTTGTTCTTCAAGTCGGTGGGCAAGCTTCATCCGCGCTACAAGACACCGGTGGCAGGCTTGATGGTGCAGGCATGCTGGACTGCGCTGCTCTGCGTCTCAGGCAGCTACAGCCAGTTGCTGGACTACATTATTTTCGCAGTGCTGGTGTTTTACATCCTCACCATCGTCGGGCTGTTTGTGCTGCGCTTCAAGAGGCCGGATGCGCCGCGACCTTACAAAGCGCTGGGTTATCCGGTGCTGCCGGCGATTTACCTGCTGTTGGCGGCCTGGATTTGTGTCGTATTATTGCGGTACAAGCCGCAGTACACATGGCCGGGCCTGGTTCTGGTGTTGTTGGGGATTCCGGTTTATCTTCTCTGGTCGCGGCATTCCAAAGGCCAAGCTGAAGGCGAGAGCCCTTTAATCTGAAATCAACCGCTGAGGAGGAAGTCGCTCATCCATGTCCAGTCTGTTCCGCATTAAACCGATGTCGATGCTGACCGAGGAGTCTCGTGAAACCGGCGAACACACCCTCAAACGTTCACTGAGCGCACTGAATCTAATTACGCTCGGAATTGGGGCGGTGATTGGCGCCGGCATCTTCACACTGACAGGCCAGGCAGCAGCGCTCCACGCGGGGCCAGCAGTCGCTCTGAGCTTCGTATTGGCGGGCATCACCTGCGCATTTGCCGGGATATGCTATGCCGAATTTGCCTCGATCATTCCAATTGCGGGGTCAGCTTACACCTATGGGTACGCGACGCTGGGCGAGCTGGTGGCATGGATCATTGGCTGGGATCTGACGCTGGAATACGCTTTTGGAGCCTCGACGGTTGCTGCCGGATGGGCGGCCTACTTTAACAGTCTGATGCAGCAGTTGGGGATCGTTTTTCCTCCTTCTCTGACAACAACGACGGGCAACATCCTGGTAAAGTATCAAGGCATCTGGATCGATAAGATGTCCTTGCCGCCAGGAGTCAGCGACATGGGTCTGGAGCATGTGACGGGACTCTTCAACCTGATCGCGGTTCTGATTGTGCTGGTGATTACCACGATTCTGGTCATCGGGATCAAAGAGTCGGCGAACTTTAACTCGGCGATCGTAATCATCAAGCTGGGAATTGTGGGTATCTTTCTGATCGTGGGCGGTATGTTTCTGTTCCATCATCCGGATGTGGCCAAAGCCAACTGGCACCCATTCGTTCCTCCGGCGGATGGGCATGGCAACTTCGGGTGGGGCGGAATTCCGGTGGCGGCCGCTTCGATCTTTTTCGCGTATATCGGGTTTGACGCAGTGTCTACCGCAGCGCAGGAGGCTAAGAACCCGCAAAAGGATATGCCGATCGGCATTCTTGGATCGCTGGTCGTCTGCACCATCCTTTACATTATGGTGTCGCTGGTGCTGACCGGATTGGTGAGCTACAAGACGCTCAACGTTGCGGCGCCGGTGGCGCTTGCAATTGATGCAACCGGCGTAGGCTGGGGGTCGATGCTGGTAAAGGTGGGCGCGGTCTTCGGGCTGGCAACGGTGATGCTGGTCATGCTGTTGGGGCAGACGCGCGTTTTCTATTCGATGTCGCGAGACGGGCTGCTGCCGAAGTGGGCTTCCGCCATTCATCCCAAGTTCCGCACGCCATGGATTACGACCATCGTCTTTGGGTGCTTTGCGGCGATCATGCCGGCGTTTCTGCCGATTGGGAAACTTGCTGAGCTGGTGAATATTGGCACGCTGCTGGCGTTCACCATTGTCAGCGCCGGGGTATGGGTGCTGCGGGTGCGCAGCCCAGAGCTGCATAGGCCCTTCAAGACTCCCTTGGTGCCGCTTGTGCCGATTCTCGGCATTCTTTCGGCAGGGTACCTGATGACTCAGCTGGAGCGGATCACATGGATTGTGATGCTGAGCTGGCTTGTATTGGGTTTGGTGATCTACTTTACCTATTCGGTGAAGCACAGCAAGGTGCAGAAGCTGCCGGTGGCCATGAAATAGGGAATTGGTTGAGTAAAAAAGTGAAGTAGTGCGTGAGTGAAAGTCGGTAATGCGGAACGGCCTCCCTGGGTGGGAGGCCGTTCTGCTTGCAGCCCCGCGGCTTTTGAACTAAACTAAGTGAACTTAGTTCACCGTGGAGATCGAGCATGCGGACCATCAACATTCACGAAGCGAAGACGCACCTCTCGCGGCTGGTCGATGAGGCCGAGAAGGGCGACTCCTTCATTATCGCCAAGGCCGGCAAGCCGAAGGTGCAGGTCATCCGGTTGGATACGCCGAAGGTGCCGGCGAAGCGGCGGTTAGGCTTTATGAAGGGGATGTATACCATACCCGATGATTTCGACGAGATCGATAAGAAGTTGGACAAGGAAATCGAGAAGCTGATGCTTGGTGAGAAATAAGAATGAAGTTTCTGCTCGATACGCACTTCGTC
>PMOF01000137.1 GCA_003162495.1 Acidobacteriaceae bacterium | reverse complement strand
ATCGAGGGCTCTCGCGAAGAGATCGAGGCCCAGCTCAAGCAAAGCCTCGACGCCTTCTTCGACTTCTACCCCGAAATCTGAGACGCTCTGTTGCGAGAATGACAACCTGGCGCGCGGGTGCATCCTTCGCCGCAATATCCATGCGATATCTCTCCGTATTCGCCCTTGACCCGCCCGGCAGCACAATCACCGCTCGGAGCCCAGACCACGCCCAGCCAGATCACTCTCCGTCTCCTCGAGGTGGACGGTAAGCCCATGGAAGGCGGCACTTTGAACCTCTACCGGACCCTTTACGCCGTTGCAGCGCGGACAACCCGCCCCGGAGGGGCGGTGTGAGCCTCGCCTTCGGGCACGACACCCATGCATGTACGGCATTTTTCGTTCCCTGTTCCCTCGCTTTGCCTCCATCTGCTAGCCTTACCTGTTTTCATCTTTAGTCTTGAAACAGGCAAATCCATGTCCTTCAAATTTCAAAACTTCGACTTCCTGCATCTCGATTCCAGCTTCTCTGAAGACGAACTCCTGGTCCGCCGCACCGCCCGCGACTTCGTTGAAGACAACGTCATCCCCATCATCGAAGACTGTTTCCGCGAAGGCCGTTTTCCCCGCGAACTGGTTCCCCTCATGGGCCGGCTCGGCTTCTTCGGCGCCAACCTGGAGGGCTACGGCTGCGCCGGCATGTCCAACGTCGAATACGGCCTTGTCACGCAGGAACTAGAACGCGGCGACAGCGGCCTGCGCAGCTTTGTCAGTGTCCAGTCGGCGCTGGTCATGTACCCCATCTATACTTTCGGCACCGACGAGCAGAAAAATACCTGGCTCCCGGCCCTCGCAACGGGAGAAAAGCTGGGCTGCTTCGGGCTCACCGAGCCCGGCTTCGGTTCCAACCCCGGCGGCATGACCACCACCGCCCGCAAATCCGGCGACGAGTACATTCTCAACGGCGAAAAAATGTGGATCACCTCCGGCTCGATCGCCGACGTCGCCATCATCTGGGCCAAGGTCCCCTCCGACAATCCAGCCGAAGACAATAAGATCCGCGGTTTCTTGGTCGAAACCGATCGCCGCGGCTTTTCCGCGCCCGAGGTCCACGGCAAGTGGTCTCTGCGCGCCTCCGTCACCAGCGGCCTGGTCCTGCAGGACGTCCACATTCCCGCCGCCAACCTGCTTCCCGGCACCGGCGGCCTCAAAAGCCCCTTTATGTGCCTCAACCAGGCCCGCTACGGCATCGGCTGGGGCGCCATCGGCGCGGCCATGGCGTGCTACGACACGGCTTTGCAATACGCCAAGGCCCGCAAACAGTTCCATGGCCAGCCCATCGCCTCCCACCAGCTCGTCCAGGAAAAACTGGTTTGGATGCTCAGCGAAATCTCCAAAGCCCAGTTGCTCTCGCTCCATGTCGGCCGCCTCAAGGATGCGGGCAAAGTCGGCCACCAGCACATCTCCATGGCCAAACGCAACAACGTGTGGATGGCTCTCGAAACTGCCCGCATGGCTCGCGACATACTGGGCGCCAACGGCATCACCGAGGACTACCCCATCATGCGCCACATGATGAACCTCGAGTCGGTGAAGACCTACGAAGGCACCCACGACATCCACGCTCTCATCCTCGGCCAGCACATCACCGGCATCGCTGCCTACTGATCGCACCGGTCCGAAAAGTGAACGCCTGGAATACCCCCATCGACAACGCTGGGCGAATCCTGCATATTCTTATTCATGCGGAAACTCGTTGTGTTTCTTGTCGTGCATGGGCGGCGCCCATCGTTCGTGCCAATGCTGACCTTCGCTCTGGCGGCAGCCCTCTCGGCCGCGCAACAGCCTGCCCCCGCGCCCATCGTGCTGCACGCCGCCCGGCTGCTCCAGGTCGACACCGGCGCGCTGCTCCAGCCCGGCGAAGTCCTGGTCGAAGGCGATCGCATTCGCGCCGTGGGTCAGTCGGTCGAACATCCTGCGGGCGCGAAGGTCATTGACCTCGGCGACGTCACTCTGCTTCCCGGCCTCATCGACGCGCATGTGCATCTCTTCCTGCATTCCGGCGCAGAAGATCTGCAAACTGTTCAGGAGTCCGTCCCCTGGCGAACCATTCTCGCCGAGCAAGGCGCCAAGGCCGACCTGCTCGCCGGATTCACCGCCGAGCGCGATATGGGCACGGAAGGCGCGGGCTCCGCCGACACCGCCGTCCGCGACGCCATCAACCAGGGTCTGATCCCCGGACCGCGCCTGCGCATCAGCGGCAACGCCATCGACATCATGGGCGGCCACGAAGACGCCATCGGCTTTAACCCCGCCCAGCACGTGCTCTCCAACGCCGACTACGCCAACTCCGCCGATCAGCTTGTCGAGGTCATCCGCGACCAGCACAAGCAAGGCTCCGACTTCGCCAAGATCTACGAGACCGGCCCCGATAAAATGATCGACGGCGTGCTGCACACGCCCTACCAATACACCGAGGCTCAACTTGCCGCCGCCGTGGCAGAAGCTCATCGCCTCGGCACGACCGTCGGCGTCCATGCCATGGGCGAGCCCGGCACGCTCTACGCCGCGCAGGCCGGCGTCGCCTCTATTGACCACGCCACCCAGCTCAGCGACGAAACCATGCACCTGATGCGCGAGAAGCATATTCCCGCCGTGCCCACCTTCGCCATCTTCGACTACTTCGCGCACCACCGCGAATCGCAGCACGGGCCCCCCACGGACGGGTCTTCGTCCGCGGGGTGGGAGGACCTGGCAGCGGCCGAGTCAGCGATGCTCGACTACAAGATCGCCGAATTCAAAAAACAAATTGCCGCCGGCATCCCCTTCGCCGTCGGCTCCGACGTCGGTCCCTTTCCGCACGGCACGCAAGCTGTCGAGTTCGAATTGATGGTCCGCTACGGCATGACGCCGCTCGCCGTTCTCCAGGCCGACCTCATCAACGGCGCAAAAGTGCTTGGCTGGGAAGGCCAGATCGGCCA
>PMOF01000089.1 GCA_003162495.1 Acidobacteriaceae bacterium | reverse complement strand
CGGGTTCGATGACCATGGCTTCGATGATGGCGAGTCGTTTGCGCCAGCCGCCGGAGAGGGAGGCAGCCTCAGCGTTGAGATCGGCAAAGCCGGCGCGGCCGCCCAACTCGCGCAGCCGGCCTTCGCGTTCGGATTCGTTGACATGGGCGGCCGCAAGCGCCGCCTCAAGCACCTGGCGAATGCTGAGGCCGGAAGCAAAGCGCGACTCCTGGGGCACGTAGGCAGCGCGGGCCCGCTTGCGGACGGCCAGTTCGCCGGAATCGGGTTCGACCTGGCCGGCCAGGATCGCCAGCAGCGTGGACTTGCCCGCGCCATTGGGGCCGATCAGCCCGATGCGATCGCCATCTTCGACGGTGAAGGAAATATTGCTGAACAAAGGCTCGGCGCCGAATTGCTTGGTCACGGATTGTGCATTGAGAATGGGAGGCATCTCTTCTAAGAGTACCGTGCTGCGCAGAGGCGGTCAGCGGCAAAGGCGTGTCACCGCGTGTTGCGGTCGATACGGCGGAGGTTTTGCGATTGATCGCGCATGGTCATGCGTTTGCTTCCGCGCGAGGACCACTCCTCGATCGGTGAACATAGATCGACATCCCCTAGAAACTCGGGCGTAACTAAGTAGTTATCTTACAAAATGTCACGATGAGGACATTCCACCTTATAATCGGGACGAGGAATCCAGCTTGACTACGGTCACTCTTTACAAGCCCAATGGGGATCCGATCACCTATATGGACCCTACCAACGTGACGATAGAACGTAGCGTTCTTACGTTTTATTGGACCAAGGAGATCTCGGGGAAGGCGCAGAAGATCGTGACCAATTTGCCCTTCCTGATCCAGCACGACATAAAAGCCATGTAATGGGAATAAGTTTGGTGACTGTCCAGGAATTCAAAGAGTAGATTTCTTCTGTCTTGAGGTTGCGCGCCGCGGCCTTGTTCGCGCCTGCCGCGCGAGCTGCCGTGTTCAGAAGAGGAATCCAGCGTGCCAGACCTCGCGTTGCATGCGCGCACAGCAAGCGCCCAGCGACATAAGCCGGTCATTTCCAGGGACGTCGCCCGAACGGCCCTCAAGGCTCTAAACTGGAGCGATGCTGGATTATGAGGTTTCTCCTGCTGAGGCCGCAGAACTGCTTAAGGATGGCCAAGCCCGACTTATCGATGTGCGCGAGCCGTGGGAGTTTGCGACGGCGCACATCGACGGGAGCGTGCCGATGCCCATGGGCGACGTGCCTTCTCGGGCGCATCAGGAACTGGATCCCGAAGAGCGGCTAGTGGTGGTGTGCCATCACGGCCAGCGATCGATGAATGTGGCGGCCTGGCTGCGGAACCAGGGTTTTGAGCAGGCACAATCACTACGCGGCGGCATCGATGCATGGTCGACCGAGGTCGATCCGGGAGTCGGCCGCTACTGAGTTGCACGCTGCTTGCGGCCGGAGCGGCGCCGGGCCGGAGCGGCCTATACTTCTGTTTGAGTTACGACACCGATTGCAAGGAGAATATGAATGTCTTCGTCCGCGGTTGCTTACGCTCGCCAACACCAGCCCCGTTTTCTGGATGAGTTGAAGGCCCTGCTGCGCATTCCATCCGTGTCGACGCTGCCGGAGCATAAAGCGGACTGCCGCCGCGCTGCCGAGGCGCTGGCCGCGGACCNNCTACCGTGCTGGTTTACGGACACTACGATGTGCAGCCGCCCGATCCGCTGGACGAGTGGCTGTCGCCGCCCTTCGAGCCGACCGAACGCGACGGCAACCTGTATGCGCGTGGCGCGGTGGACGACAAAGGGCAGGTGATGACGCAGATGAAGGCCCTGGAGTCGCTGCTGGCCGCGCATAACAAATTGCCCTTGAATGTGCGCGTGCTGCTGGAGGGTGAGGAAGAAGTGGGCGGGGAGGGAATTGCGAGGTTTGTGGCCTCGAAGCCGGCCGAGCTTAAGGCAGATTTTGCCCTGGTCTGCGATACGGAAATGTTTGCGCCCGGCCTGCCGACGCTGTGCGTGGGGCTGCGTGGCATGATCTACACCGAGCTTGAAGTGCGCGGAGCGCGCACCGATCTGCACTCCGGCATGTACGGGGGCGCGGCTCCCAATCCGTTTGTTGCGATGGCGCAGATTCTGGCGTCCCTCAAGGACCCGCAAGGACGCATTCTGATTCCCGGTTTCTACGATGACATGATTCCCCCCAGCGCAGAAGAACTGGCTGCGTGGCGCAGTCTGCCGTTCGATGAAGAGCAGTACCGTATCAGCGAGGTGGGGTCGCGGCAACTGGTGGGCGAGGCGGGCTATAGCGTGTTGGAACGCACCTGGGCGCGGCCCACGCTCGATGTGCACGGTATCCCCGGCGGATTTACCGGTGCGGGCGCGAAGACGGTGATTCCGGCCAAGGCGGTGGCCAAAGTTTCGATGCGGCTGGTTCCAGGAATGACGCCGGCCAAGGCGTTTGCCCAGTACAAAAGCTATGTCGAGAAGATTGCGCCGGCCGGCGTGGATGTTCAGGTCCGCTTGATCCACTCTGGCGACCCGTGTTTGATTCCGGTCGACAATCCGTATATCAAGGCGGCAACGCGCGCGCTGCATGAGGTGTGGGGACGCGATACGGTATTTATCCGGTCGGGCGGGTCGATTCCGATTGTGGGTGACTTTGCGCGGCACCTCGGACTACCGAGCGTGATGATGGGATTTGGCCTGCCCGACGATAACCTGCACGCGCCTAATGAGAAGTTCCATGTGAAGAACTACGCGCTGGGCATCGAGTCGCTGATTCGTTTTCTGGAGGAGGCCGGCGCTTGAGCCGCGCCGAAGGCGCGCCTGGGGTCGCGCACGGTCTGGAAACTGTGGGCTTTGTGCTGGCGGGGGGGCAATCGAGCCGGATGGGCGAGGACAAGGCGCTGATCCAGTTGGCGGGACGGCCGCTTGTCGAGCATGCGCTTTCTGTTTTGCGTCAAGCCGGGCTGGCGGTGTTGATCGCCGGCGCGCGGTCGTCCCTTAAGGGCTTTGCGCCGGTGGTTGAGGATGCGGAACCCGGGCTGGGCCCGTTGCAGGGAATCTGCGCGGCGTTGGCTTCCACGCCTGCGCGCCGCGCGGTCTTTATTACAGTCGATATGCCTTTGCTGCCGGTTTCCCTGATTAGGTATCTGGTCCATCACGCCGAGATCACCGGGAGCGCTGTCACCGTTCCCTCATTGAACGGGTTTGCGCAGACCTTTCCCGCGGTTGTGGATCGGGCGGTGTTGCCGCATTTGCAGAAGGATCTCGAAGCGGGGCGGGGAGGGTGTTTTTCCAGCTTTCAGGTCGCCGCCGCAACGATGGGCAGGCCCATGAGCGTTGTTCCTGTCGAACTGATGGTTCAAATCGGTAAGGTGGCTCACCCCAACGGCTTGCCGGCGGCCCTCTGGTTCCTGAACATCAACACCCCGCAGGACCTTCGCCGCGCCGAGGGTCTGTCTGGGAATCTGTGCGGGGCTCCCATCGCGTAAGCTGTTGTCATAGCGATGTCAGATTCCTCCCACAATCCGGAGCGGTCCGATGCGCCGGTTTCCGATTTGTCCGAGATGCGGACTCTCGAGTTTTCCGAGGCACCGGGGGAAACCTCCGGCGGCGGGCGGCCGGGCGAAGAGTCGGCAGGGCCCATGATCTCGTTCAGCCACGTCTCTATCTCGTTTGACGACCGGAAAGTTCTGGACAATGTGAGCTTCGAAGTGAAGCGCGCAGAGACTCTTTGCATCCTGGGCAGAAGCGGTGTCGGCAAATCGGTTGCCTTGCGCATCCTGATGGGCTTTCTCAAGCCGCAAGTGGGCACCATGCGCCTGGAAGGCGAGGAGATTAACGGTTTAAGCGAGGAGGGAATGCGGGCCATCCGCAAACGGGTGACCATGGTTTTCCAGAACGGCGCGCTGTTTGATTCGATGAGCGTGTATGAGAACGTCGCTTTTCCGTTACGCGAGCACGGCGGGCTGGCCGAGGACCAGATCGCTTGGATCGTGGCCCAGTTGATCGGGCTGGTTGGCGCTGAGGAGGTAACGGATCAATTTCCGGGCAGCCTTTCCACGGGCCGCAAACGCGCGGTTGCGATTGCCCGGGCGCTGGCCGCGCAGCCGGATGTGGTGCTTTACGACGAGCCCACCACCATGGTCGACCCAATTATTGCCCGACGCCTCGGTGACCTGATCCAGCGTGCCAAGGACCAGCTCGGACTAACCAGCATCGTGGTGACGCACGATATGCGGCTTGCCGAACGATTAGCGGACCTGGTGCTGTTTCTGGATCAAGGCCAGGCGCGTTTTTTTGGCCCGCTGAAGGAGTTTGTTGAGTCACCCGACCCACAAATTCAACAGTTTTTAACTTTGGATGCTTACAAAATACCATTAGCGTAAGCTGTTTCTTATCTGGTATCGGCTATCGGTGAGACTCAATAATTTTGCTTGCATTCCTCGGCGCGCGAGGTGATCCTAGATGAAGAAGCCACCTCCCCAAGTTAGACAGAGAGGTGTAGGAAGCGCGATCATGCAGGCTGACTACGATGGCTGGGCACGAGCTGCTATAACGCGTTTTCTTTAATCTGTTTCCTGAGCGGGGGTTGGGGTTTATTCATTGTATTTTGCTCTCATTACAACCGGCCCAGTCCTCTGAAGCCGTCTTTGCTTGCTATCAGCCATGCGGACGACTTGTTTTTCGACGGTAGTCTGGCTCAGCGACGAGTCATGCAGACGGAATGAAGTGCTCCTGGAACGACCAGGGCCGGGCAAGGCTTCTTTCCGACTGCCGGCAAAAAATTGGCTCAGATCAAGGCAACTTAGTTCGACGAATGAGTGTCTAATTGCCCAGTATGGGTGTAGCTTCTTCGGCATACGATCCTCGCTTTTTCTCTTGGTTGCCTGCTTGGTTTTTTCAATGAAAAGTGCTCCCAACTTGCTCTGGAAGTTTTGAAATTTTGAGGTTCGCGGAACCCGTATGGCGACATCAGAATTCTGGCAAAGGGTTTCCTCCACCGTATCTTCTTCCCCTGAATGGACGGAAGGAACGGCGGGGAAGTCCTCGCGCAGTTCCCAGGGCGCACAGAAGTTTTGGATGTTTCTGGATGCGATTACGGTGCTCGCGGCCGCGGCATTGGCTACTTTGTACGAGTTTCACACCGGGCCAGTGGCCGGGGCAAAGGGGTTCTGGCATGGCACGCTGATTCACGGCCGTTCGATGGGCATTCTGCTCGCTCTTTGGTGCGGATTTACGATTTCGCTGATCATCACCAGCCGGCGGTTGCATTTGTATACACCAACGCGCCTCAGCAGCTTTCTGCATGAGCAGCGGTTAAGCGTACAAACCTGTTTTACGTCAGGTCTTCTGCTGACCGGGACTCTTTATCTGGTTCATGCGCAGGACATTCCCCGCAAAGTGGTGCTGATCACGGTGGGGCTGGTGACCCTCGCGCTCAGCGTGCGCCGGCTGATTTACCGCATGCTGCTCTACCGGCGTTTCGAGCGCGGACGGGGCACGCGAAACGTTCTTATCCTGGGAACCGGCCCTGAGGCACATGCACTTCGCCATCACCTGGAGAGCATCCGGCATCTCGGTTATACCTTCAAGGGCTTTATCAGCTTTTCCAGCTCCAATTCCGGTTTTACGGCCACCTCCGGCGACGTGGTGGGCACGCTCGAAACGATGTTCCAACATGCGCGCAAGCAATTTGTGGATGAGATTTTTTTCACCACTCCCTGCGAGCGAGAGATCGTCCAGGACGTGCTGGCGCAGGCTCGTGTGCACGGTGTGGATCTGCGCATGATTCCGGAAATGTACGAAGGTCTGGCGTGGAGCAGTCCCATTGAATATATTGGGCAGTTTCCGACCATCCCGCTGCACCGCGGCCATGTGCCCGAGGTCGGGCTGTTGCTGAAGCGCGCGCTCGACCTGGTGCTTTCGGCTTTGTTTCTGATTTTGTTTTCGCCGGTGCTGCTTGCCATCGCCATTGCCGTCAAGCTGGATTCGCACGGGCCTGTCTTTTATTCTTCCGAGCGTATTGGCAAGAAGGGCCGTGTATTCCGGTGCACCAAATTCCGCACCATGGTTCGCGACGCGGAGAAGCGCCGCGCCGACGTGATGCACATGAACGAACGGGATGGCGTACTGTTCAAAATATCCAACGATCCCCGCATCACTAGGGTGGGCCGGTTCCTGCGCAA
>PMOF01000092.1:3866-11408 GCA_003162495.1 Acidobacteriaceae bacterium | reverse complement strand
CCAAAAGCCTTTGGCAGCCGACTTGGGAGCGTCCTTGTCTTTTCCGGAAGGATCGGATTCCGGGGGCTTGCCTTTCCGGGTGGCGGCTTTGGAGTCGTCGGCAAAGCGCTTTGGGTCGAGCTTCAGGGGCACATTGTCCCATAAGCCCACCGGCTCGGGCTGGGCGGGCCAGGCAGCTCCCTCCACCGCGGCGAGTGGATTGGCGACACACAACCGATGCGCGGTTTCTTCGCCGGCCCGCTCAGCCACGTAGCCATAGCCTTTTTTCAGGTGCGGCGGACGCCACTTGGTGTTGTGCGCGTCGGTGGCCAGGAAGTGAATCCAGTTGCGCTCCAGCAAGGCGTTGGCGAAGGCTTGCGCCTGATTGCCGAAGCGCCCATACAGGGAGCCTGCGGTGACCTGAACCAGGCAACCGTCGCGCATGAACTCGGCCAGCATCTCCGGCTGCTGGTAGATCACCCGGTTGCGCTCCGGATGGGTGACGATCAGGGTGTAGCCCGCCAATCGCAATCGATGCATGGCGTCATGCAATTGCTGCGGGATGACCACGTCTGGAAATTCGATGAGCAGGTAGCCTTTGCCGTCGATCGAGTAGCGGTGGGGATGGGCCAGCGCGTCGAAGATATTCTCGGCGGTCAGGTGGAAATCGCACGCCAGGCTCAACTCGACGACACCGTCGAGCAGGTGGCGCAACTCGGCAAGCCGTTCCGCGTTCAACTCGGCCTGATACGGATAACGGTCGTTGGCATGCGGCGTGCAGACGATATGCGTTACGCCCTCGCGCGCAGCTTCATGGGCCATGGCCAGAGAGGTTTCCAGGTCGGGGGCCCCGTCGTCCACTCCGTAGATCAGGTGATGATGAATGTCGATCAAGGTATTCCGTTTTCCCGGCGCTGAAAAACCTGCGCATACAGAGGTTGCCGAGGCCTCGGTGGACATGAGAAAACTCCACTGCCGGACTGGATTCTCCTGGTTCAGGGTAACACTTTGCGGGCGCGGCGTCAGGGTGTTTTCATCATGCGGAAGTGGCATCGTGGGACGGGAATCCCGTTGCAATTTCGAGTCAGGTCAGGAGCCTTTGGTCAAGACTGCCGCCCGAACGCGCTGTTGCGAATCGCGCGCAAACCGATGCTGAAAGGCGCGGGTCACGGGAAGACCCAGACGCGCCAAAGTCTGGCGTGGACGGGAGATGGCTTCCAACTCGTACCAGACCTCGCCGGTCGTGGGATCGAATTGAAGCAGGAAGCGCTCTTCGCCCTGCTCGACGTGCCTTTTGGTTGTGACGTAAAGGAATCCATACCAGGTAGAGGTGTCAATCGTTTCAGCGATGCGGGAGAAATTCAGTGTCCAGAGTCCCAGTGTTCGAGCTTCAACGGCGACAATCTGTCCGACGGCAATCAAAGCCTCAGGATTGGCTACGCGCACCCAACCGATATCGAAGGGCGCCCATGCTTTGAACGCCCACTTTGCGGCGACGAATGCAGCCTGACCTAAGCCGATGCGGAAACGGGTGAGGTCATGGAAGTAGCCGAAGGGGAGCCGGAGCTGCCGAAGGCCTGCGTCGAGCGACAAGAGCCGCGGTTCGTCAGCGATCGAACGGTTCGCGGCGGCGATTTGTTTTTCGAGGTCCTCCGCTGATGGCTGAGTCAGGTGAAACACACCCTCAGTATGCCAGTTGCATCTCCAGCCCTTTTCCGTCGTCCGGGATCACGGCGGTGATGCGATGGTGCTCGGCGTCAAAGCGGGCTGAGATGGGCCTGGCTCCGTCGGAGGCCCCGGCAGCGGATGCGCTGGCACTCTTGGCGGCTTTGCCCTGGCCGTAGACCTCGATGGAGAGCTGATTCCACCACGGAACAAAGCTGCCCTGGCGCGGGGCCACGGTCAGGGTCAAGCCGTGGGCCGTGACGCTGCATGTGAATGCGACGCGCAGGAAGTCGCCTTTTTGAAAGGCGTAGCTGACGCCGTCGTCCAAATACAGGCTGCCGTGGCAATCATCGCCGGGCTTGATTGGCGGATAGACGCGCAAGGTTAACGGTCCGTCCGGCTTCTGTTCGGTGCTTTGAACCAGCGGCTGCTCGGGAACGATCGCGCCGGCGCGCACAAACACAGGCACGGTGTCGATGGTGGGATGAATATGGACTTCCTGCTGCTTGATTGCTGTGTTGTCGATGGCCTTTCTGCCCGCGTGGCCATCCACCTCAGCGCCGGACCAGTAGTCGTACCAGCCCACCGGCGGCAGGGCCACGGAGTAGTCGTCCGTCTCGTCCGGATAGGGGCTTTGGGCCACCAACAGGTCGGGGCCGAGCAGGAAGCTGTTGCTGTCGCTGAGGTCGAAGGGTTCGCCATTGACGTCGGTAGGGAATTCAAGAAACAGTGGGCGCATGATGGGCAATCCGGTGCGGCTCATCTCCTCCGTGGTGGTGTAGATGTAGGGCATCAGGCGATAGCGTTCTTCGATATAACGACGGCGCAGGTCCACGTCTTTTTTTGTGCCGTTTTCCCAAGGCTCCTGGGGAGCGGTGCCGACGGCGGTGTGATCGCGATCAATGGGATGAAAGGCCGCGACCTCAAGCCAACGCGTGAGCAGCTCGCTCTGCGGAGAGCCGGCAAAGCCGCCCACGTCGGCGCCGCTCATTGCGAATCCGCTGAGGCCCAGGTTGAGCAGTTGCGGCGTGGTCTGGCGAAAATGGTTCCAGGTGCTGGAGTTGTCGCCGGTCCATGTAGCGGCGTAGCGCTGTCCGCCCGCATAGCTGGCGCGGGTCATCACAAAGGGCCGCGTGTCGGGCGAGAGTTTGCGCAGGCCGTCAAACGTCCCGCGGCTGTTCTGCATGCCGAAGACGTTGTGAATCTCGAGGTGGCTGGCGGTGCGCGCGGCAAATCCAGATCCGTCGATGCGGTGCTGCACATCGTCGGGCATGGTCTTCGAGGCAACGCCGAAGACGGCAGGCTCGTTCATGTCGTTCCAGAATCCGGCGACGCCCTTGCTGACAAAGTCCGCGTAGAGCGTGCCCCACCATTCGCGAGAGGCCTGCTGTGTGAAGTCGGGAAAGACGGCGGGTCCGGGCCACACTGAGCCCACATAGGTCGAGCCGTCCGGGTTCTTGACGAAATGATCGCCGGCCGTGCCTTCGTCGTAGGGTTTATAGCCGGCATTGGGCAAATGGGCGATGTGCAGGTCGGTGATCACGACGGTGTGCAGATGCTCGGCCTTCAGGTCTTTGATCATCTGTTCGAAGTGCGGAAAGCGCTGCGGGTCCACGGTGAAGGGACGATTGCTCAACTGGTAGTCGATGTCCAGCCAGATTACGTCGGCGGGAATGCGTTCGCTGCGCAGACGCGCGCCGATGCGGCGCACTTCGGCCTCGGGATAGTAGCTGTAACGGGATTGCTGGTAGCCCAGCGACCAGAGCGGCGGCAGCGGAGTGGTGCCGACCAGCCACGCCCAGGATTCGACCACGGCTTTGGGCGCAGGGCCGTAGAGAATGTAGTAGTCGAGCGGGCCGCCGGGGGAGCCAAACGAGTAGCCATCGCGATATTCCTTGTTGAAGTCGAAGCTGGCGCGCCAGGTGTTGTCGAGGAAAATTCCGGCGGAAACGCCTTTGTGGAACGTGATGAAGAAGGGAATCGATTTGTAGATGGGGTCCGTGGATTCCTGCCAGCCGAAGGCATCGGTGTTCCAGTCGACAAAGGCCTCGTTGCGGCGATCGAGCGGGCCGGGCTTGTCGCCCAGGGCGAAGTAGTGCTCGTCCTGCGGAGACTTGAAGTAGGCGCGGAATGCATCGCCGTGGTATTCGATGGGCCGGCCGGGAAGCTGATCGGCGATCACGTGGCCATCAAGATCGGTAACAGTGATGGCCAACGGATTCCTTTGAACGGAGACGCGCAGCTTTGCGGTCTTGAAACCCACTGCGCTGTCGCTGGACTCCGGCGTTGCCGCGACCGTCGCGGTGCGGGACGCGGGCAGAACGGCCCAGGAAGCATCTTCCGGCAGCTCGCCGGCCTGACCCACGCGCACGCGCAGCACGTCGTCGCGCAATGCGGTGATGCGCATGACGGCGGCGCCGGAGCGGATTTCAATTCCATTGGAGGTTGCCCGGGAAGCGGTGACCCGGTCCAGGCGCACGCAGCCGGAATTCTGTTGAGCTTCGGCGGTGGAATTCGCTTGTGAGGTTGCGGCTAGAAACAGAAAACCAAATACAACAGGAAAAAAACGTACTACCCTTTGCACTCAGCACCTCATGGGAGCCAAATTGTGGTTGCCAGCAAGCATACCTTGCTGAGCGGCCGATGGGAAACAGAGCGCATGGAATTGCAGGGCAGGCTAGGTGCAGAGAGAGCGGCCTGCATATAAATTGGGAAGATGGGTTCCGGGCAAGCCAAATGGAGAGGGGAGCTGCGCACGATGGTGGCGCTGGCGGTTCCGGTGGTGCTAAGCGAACTGGGCTGGATGGCGCAGGGCGTGGTGGACACCATCATGGTGGGCAAGCTGGGGCCGGCGGCAATCGGCGCAGTGGCGCTGGGCAATGCGGTTTGCTATACGCCATCGATATTTGGCATTGGCCTGCTGCTGGGACTGGATACGCTGGTTTCGCAGGCCTACGGGCGCAAGGATCACGACGAATGCCATCGCTGGCTGGCGCAGGGCGTGTATCTGGCTTGCATCATTACGCCGCCGCTGATGGTGCTGTGCTGGCTGGCCAGTTTCGGGTTTGCGCGCTTCGGCATTAACCCGGAAGTGGCAGCGCCGGCCGCGAGCTACCTGCGCATCATGCTGTGGGGCACGCTGCCGCTGCTTCTTTATGGCGGCACGCGGCGCTATCTGCAGGGCGTGGGCGATGTGCGAGTGATTACGGCGACTTATGTAGGCGCCAACCTGGTGAATTGGTTCGGGAACTGGGTGCTGATCTACGGCAAGTTTGGCATGCCGGCTCTGGGAGTGAACGGCTCGGCGGTCTCGACGCTGGTTTCGCGTGTTTTCATGGCAGTGGCGCTGCTGGGTTTTGCATGGCGCTATGAGCGCAAGCGCGGGCATCCGCTATTTCGGCACTGGGCGGGGCCGAGCCTGGTGCGGTTGCGGCAACTGGTGAAGATCGGCGCCCCGGCGGCGGGGCAGATTCTGCTTGAAGTGGGCGCGTGGAACCTGGCCACGGTGACGGCAGGCTGGCTGACCCCGGTGGCGCTGGCCACGCACCAGATTGCCTTGAACTACGCGGCCGTGACCTACATGGTGCCGCTGGGCGTGGGAGCGGCGGCGGCCGTGAGCGTAGGCCACGCGGTGGGCGCGGGAGACAAGGAGCGCGCGCGCCGCGCCGGATGGCTGGCGCTGGGGCTGGGCACCGGCTTCATGCTGCTGGCCGCGGTGGTGTTTCTGGTGGCGCCCAAGCCGCTGATCGAGCTGTATACGCGCGATCCGCGCGTGCTTGCCGTGGGGCCGGGACTGCTTTACCTGGCGGCGGCTTTTCAGATTTTCGACGGGGTGCAGACGGTGTGCACCGGCGCGCTGCGCGGGTTGGGCGAAACGCAGATCCCCATGCTGGCCAACCTGGTGGGCTACTGGGTGCTGGGCCTGCCGCTGGGACTGGTGCTGTGTTTCGTGCTGCGCTGGGGCATTTACGGCATGTGGATCGGGCTGACTCTGGCGCTGATCGTCATTGCCTCAGCGCTGTTGCGGCGGTGGAGCCGTGATTCGGCGCGCCTCGTGCTTACTCCGACCCCAGATGATGGCCATCCTGCCGTTACCTGGGAATGACGCTGTGCACCTCGGCGATGTATCCGCCGGGAAACTCGATCATTCCGGTGCTCCGGCCGTCCCCTGCGGTATAAGGCGCCGATAGAATCTTCGCTCCCGCTGCCTTTGCTTTCGCCAGCGTCGCGGTCAGATCCCGCACCTCGTATCCCGTCTCCTCACGGCCAAAAGGATACGGGAGATGCCCGTCCGTTACCAGCACACGCATATTCCCGAAGAGCGAGCTGATGCGAATGCAGCGGAAAGTCTCACCTGGCCTGCCGATCTCGCCCCCGTCCGCCTGGCTGTCGTCGGACACGATCGTGCCGCCGGCGAACCCAACGAAGCCGCGCACGAATGGATCGGCTTCGTCCGGCGATACATACACCCGGTTGTCGGGAATGGTTTCAAGCGGCGGGTTTGTCGATGGCTTGAAGTGCCAGTAGAGCTGCATCTTTACCCCGCCCGGCCATTGAATGACGGCGTCGATGCCAATGGGGTCCTTGAACGGCTGCACAATCACCTCGGCTCCCGCGGATCGTGCCGCCTTGATCGCCTGATCCATGTCGGTGACCAGGTATCCCGTGCGCTCCTCTCCAAATGGAAACGGTATCGGGGTCGTGAAGGCAAAGACCGACAGAATGCCCACCGGCGTCCGCACTGCCTGCAACTCGGTGCTGCTCGGAACAGGCGCGACATTGGTCACGCCGCGCTGGGAGGGGTTGCCGCCGAACGTGGCCACGACGCCCTGGACAAATGCGTCCAGGTCGCCAGGCGCGACGTAAACATGTGTCGTATCGTATTGCGGCCCCACGGCAACAGCCGTCTGCCGACCCCGAGCATGGGGTGCGCCCGGAGTTTGAGCCTGTATCAATGCGGTGGCAAGAACAATTCCCCAGCAGGCCGGCCCTGCGAATCCATTCCGACGTTTGCTCGCCTTCAGCTTCATCGTTGTTCCTCCCCTGGCCTAGCCGCATTTTCGACTGCCCGGCGCTGCTTCCCGAACCCTTTCCTCACAGTCTCCACAGGTCATTCATCCTGGGCCAGTTAAGTCTTCCGGAAGGCCGAGCGGAGGGGTATCGAGCCGGCCATACTTTCCGCCTCATCAGCCCCGTTTCAACGCTGCCGAGCCGCAAAGCCGCCGCCTTCAGCCGAATCCTGCCCATTCCCGAAACCATAAATGCCCCGTTTGTGGGACTCAAACCGGTAACCTTCAACGCCGCTTTTGGGACGATCATGTCGCAAAGTGACTATAATCGCAGATGGACGAAAGTTAGATTTTGCCCCAATTCATTGGAAGGGATCCCGCCAAATGGCGTCAAGTAACCTAGCCCTGGGTCAAGAACAGGGCGCAACCAGCGTGCGTGAGCGCGTGGCAAACGATTTCAGCATCAACGTAGCAACGGTGAACGGGTCCGGCTCGCAATCCGCCAATGGCGTACTGCTGAAGAGCATCTTCGGAATGGGCGTTCCCGTCAGCGGCAAGAACCTCTTCCCCTCCAACATCGCCGGACTTCCTACCTGGTACACCATTCGCGCCAGCCGCGAGGGTTATGTCGCACGCAAGCGCGACCCGGAAGTGCTGATCGCGCTGAATCCCGAGACGGCCAAGCAAGATGCTCTGGATCTGCCCACCGGCGGCGTAGCCATCTACGAGGAGAACCTGAACCTCAAGCAATATCGCGACGACGTTGTTTTTTATCCGGTACCGCTGGACAAGATTACGGCGGCCATCTGTCCGGAGGCCAAGCTGCGCAAGCTGGTCAGGAACATGGTGTATGTGGGCGTGGCCGCGCAGTTGTTTTCGATCGACCTGA
>PMOF01000092.1:0-3848 GCA_003162495.1 Acidobacteriaceae bacterium | reverse complement strand
GTCAAAGCCGGCTTCGACTATGCGGCCCAGCACTTGCCGAAGCAAGACCCCTACGTCATCGAGCGCATGAATCAGACGGCGGGAAAAATCATTATCGACGGCAACGCGGCGGCCGGCATGGGCGCGGTGTTCGCGGGCGTCACGGTGGTGGCATGGTATCCCATCACGCCTTCGACCTCGCTGGTTGAGGCGACCACGGATATGCTCAAGAAATTCCGCGTGACGCCGGAAGGCAAGGCGACATTCGCTGTGATCCAGGCCGAGGACGAGCTGGCTGCGATCGGCATGGTGCTGGGCGCGGGCTGGGCAGGCGCGCGATCGATGACTTCCACATCCGGACCTGGCATATCGCTGATGGCTGAGTTCTCCGGGTTGGGCTACTACGCCGAAATTCCCGGCGTGATTTTCGACGTGCAGCGGACCGGCCCTTCCACGGGCATGCCCACGCGCACCTCGCAAGCCGACCTGCTGAGCGTGGCTTTTCTTTCGCACGGCGACACCAAGCACGTAGTGCTGCTGCCGGGTTCGGTCAAGGAATGTTTTGAGCTGGGCTATGCGGCCTTNNGATCTGGCCGAGCGGCTGCAAACGCCGGTGTTTGTGCTGAGCGATCTGGATCTGGGTATGAACAACTGGATGTCGGAGCCGTTTGAATATCCCACCACGCCGCTTGACCGCGGCAAGGTGCTGAGCAAAGAAGATGTTCAACGGCTGGGCGGATTCGCGCGCTACCGCGATGTGGACGGCGACGCCATTGGCTGGCGCACGCTGCCCGGCACGGATCATCCCAAGGCCGCTTATTTCACGCGCGGCTCGGGACACAACGATGCGGCCGGTTACACCGAAAAGCCCGACGAATACCTGGTGGTGATGGAGCGGCTGTCGCGCAAGTTTGAGAATGCGCGCAAGCTGGTTCCGGCGCCGGTGACGGTGAAGGACGGCAGCTCGAAGATCGCTTTCCTGGCCTACGGCAGCACGGATTTCGCATTGCGCGAGAGCCTCGATCAGATCAAGAAAGAGTTTGGGCGCGACGTGGATTACATGCGGCTGCGGGCCTATCCGTTCGCGCATGAAATTCACGACTTTGTGGCCTCGCACGAGCGCGTCTACGTGGTGGAACAAGACCGCGACGCGCAATTGGCCAGCCTGCTGAAGCTCGATCTGCCTGCCGAGCAGGTGACCAAGCTGCGCAGTATTCTGCATTACAACGGATTGCCGCTGGATGCCCGCACCATTACCAATGAATTCGCAACCAGGGAGGGCCTCTAAATGGCTACCGCTACTCCAACCGCAACGCCCGGCCCCAAGTTGAATCACATTGGCCTGCCGGTTATCGATTATCGCGGCGGCAAGACCACGCTCTGCGCCGGCTGCGGTCACAACGCGATCTCCGAGCGCATTATCGACGCCATGTTCGAGATGGGCGTAAAGCCGGAGCGGGTGATGAAGATGAGCGGCATCGGCTGCTCGTCCAAGAGCCCCGCCTATTTCATGAGCCGCTCGCACAGCTTCAACAGCGTGCACGGGCGCATGCCGTCGGTCTCAACCGGCGCCATCCTGGCCAACCACACCATGACTACGCTGGGCGTTTCCGGCGACGGCGACACGGCTTCGATCGGCATGGGCCAGTTTGTTCACCTGATGCGCCGCAACCTGCCCATGATTTACATCATCGAAGACAACGGCGTGTATGGGCTGACCAAGGGGCAGTTCTCCGCCACCGCCGATATCGGCTCGAAATTGAAGACCGGGGTGATCAACGATCTGCCCGCCATCGACACCTGCGCGCTGGCCATTCAACTGGGCGCGACGTTCGTGGGCCGTTCGTTCTCCGGCGACAAGAAGCAGTTGCTGGCCATGCTGAAGGCGGCTATTGCGCACAAGGGTACGGTGATGCTGGACGTGATCAGCCCCTGCGTGACGTTCAACGATCACGAAGGCTCCACGAAGAGCTACAAATTCATGCAGGAGAACGACGAGCCGATCAACGAGATCGGTTTTGTGGCCAGCTTCGACGAGATCGACGTGGACTATAACTCCGGCGAGCTTTACGAAGTGGAGATGCACGACGGCTCGCATCTGCGGCTGCGCAAGCTGCACGAGAACTACGATCCCACCAACAAGGCCGACGCAGTGCGCACGCTGATGCAGGCGCACGAGAGCAACGAGATTCTCACCGGAGTGTTCTACCTGGACACGCAGAAGCCGACGTTCATCGACCATCTGAACCTGGTGGATGAGCCGCTGGGCACGCTGCCGGAGTCGCTCACGCGGCCTCCGAAGTCGGCGCTGGATAGCCTGATGGCCAGCTTGCAGTAGAGACCGTTCCGGCAATATTTCTATCACTTCCACGATCCCCCTTTGTGCGTCGATGCACAAAGGGGGATTTTCATTTGTCCATTGCAATTGAGGGGTTGCTGCGTCCCGCGCGAGTTAGCTATCGTAGAAGTCGTCCCGCAAAGGGAGCCGGCGATGGTGCCGGCGAATGGAGAGGCAATTGGCCGAAGCAGGGAAGTCGATGTATACGCGCTGGGCAAATGTCGAGGTAGAGAAGCTGAGCTCGCTGATCGGACGCCAGTTTGTTGTAGGCACCGATATGATGCTGGCGCGCGTGCTGCTGAAGAAAGGCGCGCATGTGCCCATGCACAGTCATCATAACGAGCAGATCACCTACGTTCTCGAGGGGGCGCTGAAGTTCGCGATCGAAGGGAAGGAGGTCACGGTGCGAGCCGGCGAGGTGCTGTGCATTCCGCCGCATGTGCCGCACGAGGCGTTTGCTCTCGAAGACACCGTGGATCTGGATGTTTTCAATCCGCCTCGGCAGGATTGGATTAACCGCGACGATGCCTACCTGCGATCGGAACACAAACCTGATACGGCGAAAAAAGGGTGAACTTGTGAATCTTGGATTGAAGGGGCGCAGTGCGATCGTCTGCGCCTCGAGCGAGGGAATTGCGCGCGCCGCGGCGGAGAAGTTTGCTGAAGAGGGCGCGCGCGTGGCCATGTGCTCGCGCGATGCGAAAAAGCTGAACGCGGCCGCGGAAGCCATTCGCAGCCGCTACCCGGTTGAGGTGATGGCGCAGGCGCTGGATGTGACCGACGCCGCGGCGGTGGAGCAATTTGTGGCTCACGTGGCGCAGAAGTTCGACGGCGTGGATGTGTGCGTGACCAACGCGGGCGGCCCTCCACCGAAGATGTTTCTTTCGACGACGACGGAGGAATGGCATCGCGCGGTGGAACTGAACTTCATGAGCGTGGTGTATTTTGCCCACGCGGTGCTGCCGCACATGCGGGAAAAGCGCTGGGGCAGGCTGGTGACGCTCACTTCCGTCACGGTACGGCAACCTGTCGACGACCTGGTTTACTCCAATGCGGTTCGCGCCGGCGTGCTGGGCCTGGTGAAGAGCCTGTCGAACGAGTTTGGCAAAGACGGCATTACCGTGAACAACGTTGCGCCCGGTTACACAGCCACAGAGCGCCTGAAGCAATTGGCGCGCACGCGCGCCGCGGAGGCCGGTCTAAGCGAAGAGGCATATCTGGATCGGTTGGGTGAGCAGACCGCGTTGCAGCGAGTGGGCCTAGCGGAGGAAATTGCCGATGCGATCGTGTGGCTGGCCTCGGAGCGCGCTTCGTATGTCACCGGGCAGACGCTTCTGGTGGATGGCGGGTTGTTCAAAGGCATCTGATCCGGCGGGGTTATTGCTGCCTGGTAAATCGACGGCGGCTCAGTGCGCAGGGGCCGCTGCGATGCGCACGCCCATGCCGTTGAGCTTGCTGCGCGCCTGCGCAGCTTCAGGCGTCTGCGGATAACGCTGAACGAGCAGGCGCAGTTCGCGAACGCCCGCGTCCC
>PMOF01000178.1 GCA_003162495.1 Acidobacteriaceae bacterium | reverse complement strand
TCCGTCGCCCGGCATGCGCTTGATTGCGCCCTGCGGCGCATTTTCGTGCGCCGGGGGCGGCTGGAAAGAGGGTGGTGCCTGCGACGGCGGGGCAGGCGGAGCCTGCGCAATCGAAGCGCGCGCAGACACGAGCAAACAGCCGACTACAAGAAGGGTTGACGGCAAACAGGAAGACAAGGGTATGACCTTTCTCTCGCGTGATCGCAACCCAGGCTCAACTCCCAGGTATCAAAGACAAAACCCCTCGACAAGCCTTAGCAGGCTCTGGGGCACCCATATTGTTGTTGAACGAAGATCAAATACAGCTTCTTCGACTCGCTTTGCTCGCTCAGGATGACACCGGATTGTGGGGCTATTCTTCCTCTTCCTCCACGGGCCGTTTGGCGTTGGCGAGGATTTTCTCGGCCACTAACTGCGGCACAATGTCGTAGTGGTTCATCTCCATCCTGTAGCTGCCTTTGCCCTGGGTCATGGAAGTCAGAATGGTGCCATAGGTCAGCATCTCGGCCATCGGAACTTCTGCGTTGATCACCGTCGTGCGCCCCTTTGATTCCATGCCTTGCACGCGGCCACGGCGGCTGTTCAGGTCGCCCATCAGCGCGCCTGCAAATTCATCCGGCGCCTCGATCTCGACCTTCATCACCGGCTCGAGCAGGCACGGCTTGCAGGTCTCCATGCACTTTCGGAAAGCCAGCCTTCCGGCCATCTTGAACGACATTTCGTTGGAATCCACGTCGTGGTAGCTGCCGTCGAAAATCGTAGCCTTGAAATCCACCACCGGAAATCCGGCGAGATATCCGCGTGCCGCCGACTCCACGATTCCCTTCTCCACAGCTGGAATAAAGTTCCGGGGAACCGCGCCGCCAAAAACTTCATTGCCAAACTCGAACCCGCCGCCGCGCGGCAACGGCTCCATGCGAATCTTGCAATCGCCAAACTGGCCGTGCCCGCCGGTCTGCTTCTTGTGTCGTCCCTGGGCCTCTGCGCGGCCGCGGATGGTCTCGCGATAAGGCACCTTGGGAGCTTTCAGCGTCACCTCCGCGTGATAGCGCTTCTTGAGACGGCTGACGATGGTTTCAATGTGCGGCTGACCGGCGCCGGCAATTAGAAACTCGTTGGTCATGGGGTCGCGGAAGAAACGGATGAGCCGATCTTCCTCCATCAGTTTGTGGATGGCCGGCGCCAGCTTATCTTCATCGGCCCGGCTCTTGGGCTCAATGGCATAAGTCATGGCGGGCTCGGGAAAGGCGACCACATCCACCTGGATTTCCGCGCCCTTCTGGCCCAGCGTGTCGCCGGTCAGGGTCTCGCGCAGTTTGGCCACCGCACCCAGGTCGCCCGCATGCAGTTCGAGCACGTCGACAGGTTTGCGGCCCTGCATCACGCTGAGGTGAGAGAGGCGCTCCTGCCCGCGGCGCGTGTAATTCTCCACGGTTGCGTCGTTTTTGATCACGCCGCTGAGGACCTTGAAAAATGTGATCCGCCCGGAAAACGGATCGGTCATGGTCTTGAAGACCACCAGACCGGCCGGCTCTTTGTCGTCTACTTTGCGAAAGGCGATGTCGGCGCCCGGCTCGGCTGCCGCGGAACCGTTTGCGGCCATGGCCATCAGAGCCGGGACATGAACCGGTATCGGCGCCCGCTCAACCGGCGAGGGGCAGTAAACCTTGATGAAGTCCAGCAGGTGGTCGAGAGCCATGTTGGCCAGACCGCTCGAGAACAGCACGGGGAAGATGCGGTCTTCGCGAATAGCCTCGTGCATCGCCGTAATCAGGTGTTCCTCGGGGATGGTGCCCTTTTCGAAGTACTCCTCCATCAGTTCGTCTTTGCCTTCGGCGACCAACTCCACCAACGCCTCATGCCGTGCCTTCGCGTCGGCGGCCAGGCTGGCTGGAATCTCGCCGGTCACTTTGCCTCGGCCATCGCCGCCGGGGGTGTAATAGAAGGCCTCCATGGTGACCAGATCCACCACGCCGTGGAATCCCTGGGAATCCGAAATGGGCAACTGGACGGGAACACAATTGCGTCCCCAGCGGTCAACCAGATCGTCGACCAGGGCGCTCAATCCGCCGCCGCCGCCGGCTTTGGGATGGTCCATCTGATTGACCACTACGATGCGGGGGACGTTGGCCTCTTCGGCAAACTTCCACACGCGCTCGGTGACGGCTTCCACGCCATTCTGGGCGTTAACCAGAACGATGGCGGCCTCGACAGGGAGCAAGGCGGCGCGGGCTTCGTGGCTGAACATATGGAAGCCTGGCGTGTCGACGAGATTGATTTTTACGCCTTGCCACTCGGCGAAGGCCACGGCATTTTGCATGGTGACGCCGCGAGCTATTTCTTCTTCGTCATAAGCGGTCACGGCTGTGCCATCGGCCACGCGGCCCTGCGTTGGGGTCATCTTCGCGGCATGCAGCAGCGCGGCAATCAAGGTGGTTTTGCCGCTGTGCGCATGCCCCACTACAGCTACGTTGCGGATCTCACTTCCCTGGTAGGTTTTCATGGGATTGTTTCTCCTAGGCGTTGCGATTTTGTGGAGGGGTCCTTACTGGCGAGAACAGATTGCGCGGCAGCGGAAGACAACCGCAGGTCCTTCGACTCCGCTGCGCTTCGCTCAGGATGACAGCCTTGGTATTGAAGGAGGCACAGGGAAAACCCGGGGGCGTCCATGGGGGCGTCCATGGGGGCGTCCAGGTGGCCGGATTGGAGGGCCACAGGTCCCGGTCTGCCGTCTACCTCGTCCATAAAGGTCTGGGACGGGCGCCTTGCGGAGGGAATGGAGAATGTAGCCGCGAGGCGTCTTCTGCTAAGAAGCGGATGCTATCATAGCGGGAGCTTTCCCGTCCTGTGACTGGGAGCACAAGCAGCGATCAGGGATTCAGAGGGTTGCGGCGGCGGGAAGGATTTCGTCTACATCGACCCATTGGGTGGGATAGTTGCCGGTGTAACAGGCGGTGCAGTAGCCGGTTTTTTCTTTGGTCTGGCAGGACTGGAGAAGACCTTCCAGAGATAAATAGGCCAGCGAGTCAGCTTCAATGTACTGGCGAATTTCTTCAACCGACTTATTAGCGGCTATCAAGTCGCGCTTGCTGGGCGTATCGACGCCGTAGAAGCAGGGCGAAATGGTAGGCGGACAACTGATGCGAAGATGGACTTCCTTTGCGCCGGCGCCGCGGACCATGCGCACAATTTTGCGGCTTGTGGTCCCGCGGATGATGGAGTCATCAATGAGGATGACTCTTTTGCCTTCGAGAAGATTGTGCACGGGGTTGAGCTTGAGGCGCACGCCGAAGTCGCGGACGCGCTGCTCGGGCTCAATGAAGGTGCGGCCCACATAATGGTTGCGGATGAGGCCCATGCGGAAGGGCAACCGCGCCTCTTCAGCGTAACCTAATGCTGCGGTAACACCGGAGTCGGGGACGGGGACGACGACATCCGCTGGGATGCCGGATTCGCGCGCCAGCTGGCGGCCCATCTGGTCGCGGCTTTCCTGAACCCAGCGGCCGAAGATGCGGCTGTCAGGCCGGGCGAAGTAGACATGCTCAAAGATGCAACTGGATTGCGGAAAGCCGGACGCGTATTGGCGGCTGGTGACGCCGTCTTCGGTGACCATCACGAGCTCGCCGGGAAGAACGTCGCGCTCGTATTCGGCGCGGAGCAGGTCGAAGGCGCAGGTTTCAGAGGCGAAGACGATGGTGTCGGGGCCATCAGGATTCTTGATGCGGCCCATGGATAGTGGGCGGAAGCCGCGTGGATCGCGGGCGGCGAAGATGCGGTCGCGGGTCATCATGACGATGGAGAAAGCGCCCTCGACATGGCGGAGCGAGTCGGCAATGGCGTCAACGAGCGAGTTGGCGCGGGAGTGCGCGATGAGCTGGACGATGATTTCCGAGTCGGAGGTGGTTTGGAAGTAAGCGCCTTCGCGCTCCAGGCTGGCGCGCACGTTGCCGAGGTTGACGAGGTTGCCATTGTGGGCAATGGCGATGAGACCCTTGGTGGAGTCGACGCGGATGGGCTGAGCGTTGAGCAATGCCGAGTCGCCGGTGGTGGAGTAGCGCGTGTGGCCGATGGCCATGGTGCCGGGAAGCTTGGCGAGGACGTCGTCGGTAAAGATTTCGGAAACCAGGCCCATGCCTTTGATGTTGGCCAGCCGCTGGCCATCGGCGGAGGCGATTCCGGCCGACTCCTGACCGCGATGCTGCAGGGCGTAGAGGCCAAGGTAGGCTTCGCGCGCGGCTTCGGGATGACCATGGATGGCGACTACGCCACATTCTTCGCGGAGTTTGGGATCTTCTGTGGGGCGGTGGTGAGGAGAAGCTTGAGAATCCCAGGTCTCAATAGTGAGACCTGGGGCACCCGGAGTTTCTGCTTGGATGGAAGCCGATGCGTCGAACTCTCNNGTCATGCGGTTACCTCGCCGTGAAGGCTGGCCTCGAGGGCCGAGGCCCAGGGCTTGCGGAGGCTGGCAAGCGGAGCGGAGATGAAGGGGTCGCCGTAGATCGAAATTTGAAGGTGGTCGCCTCCGGTTTCACCGATGCGGGCGGAGAGGAAACTATATTCGGCGGCAAGCTCTTCAATAGCGGAGACAAACGCCGGGCGGGCGGAGACCAACATGGTGGTGGCCGGCTCGGCGAAAAGGCCGAAGAGCGGATGCACCATGAGGGATTGATCCTGCTCGACGGTTGCGCCGATGCCCTTGGGGAATGCGGATTGCGCGAGGGCCACCGCGAGACCACCGTCGGAAAGATCGCAAGCGGAGGAAATCAGCTCGCGCTCGGCCAGGATCGCCAGCAGCGTGTGCAGATCGGCTTCAGCGTCGAGATCGAGCGGCGGAGGTTGTCCCCAGATGCCGCCGAGAACAACCTTTGCGTATTCCGACGAGCCAAACGTGACGAGTTCCGCGGCGGCCGAGGCTTCGGTCTCTACAGCGTCTTCTGAGACAACGGCTGTCTCCTCGCCAAACACGCCAGGCACGGGGTTGACGTTCTCTTCGGCTTGTTCCCTGTGGATGGGAACTACGAGATCGGGGTTGGGCTCTTCTCCAGCGGGAATGGGCCAGAGCAGCAGAATGGCATCGCCTTCGCGCTGGAAGTGAGAGGGTACGGCTTTGCTCACGTCGTCAAGAATGCCGACGACGCCGAGGACTGGGGTGGGATAGATGCCTTCGCCGCGGGTTTCGTTGTAAAGCGACACGTTGCCGCCGGTGATGGGAGTGGAGAGAGCGGTGCAGGCCGCGGCGATGCCGTCGATGGCGGCGGAGAGCTGGGCCATGATTTCGGGCTTTTCAGGATTGCCGAAGTTGAGGCAGTTGGTGGCGGCTACTGGAACTGCGCCCGTGCATGCGACCTTGCGGGCGGCTTCAGCTACCGCGTGCATGGCCCCGAGTTTGGGATCGAGATAGGCCCAGCGGCTGTTGCCGTCGAGAGCCATTGCCAAGCCGCGCTCGTGACCTGGAGTGCCGGTGCCCTTGATGCGCATCACGCCGGCTTCGCCGCCGGGGCCGATCACGGTGTTGGTCTGCACCATGGTGTCGTACTGCTCGTGGACCCAGCGCTTGGAGCAGACATTTGGGCTGGCGAGAAGTTCTTCCAGGTCGGCGGTGTAGCCGCGGTCTCTGGATAGTTCGGCCAGCACTTCGGCAGGTGGATTGAGCGGGACAGGGGACTTCCATGTGCCGACGGGACGATGGTAGAGCGGAGCATCGTCGGTGAGAGATTGATTGGGGATGTCGGCAACGAGAACGCCGTGGTGGCGAATGCGGAGGCGCGACTCGGGTTCGACGGTGCCGACGATGACGGCGTCCAGACCCCACTTTGAAAACACGCGAAGCACTTCGTCTTCGCGACCCTTGATGGCGACCAGCAGCATGCGCTCCTGGCTTTCCGACAGCATGATTTCGTAGGCGGACATGCCGGTTTCGCGCTGCGGGACGTTGTCGAGTTCAACGTCAAGGCCGACGCCGCCGCGTGCGCCCATCTCGCAGGTTGAGCAGGTTAATCCAGCAGCACCCATATCCTGAATGCCGACAATCGCGCCGGTCTTCATGGCTTCAAGGCAGGCTTCGAGAAGCAGCTTCTCCATGAACGGGTCGCCGACCTGGACGTTGGGGCGCTTCTGCTCCGAGCCTTCCTTGAACTCTTCGCTAGCCATGGTTGCGCCGTGGATGCCGTCGCGGCCGGTTTTTGCGCCAACGTAGATGACAGGATTGCCGACGCCAGTGGCTTTGCCGTAAAAAATCTCGTCGATGCGGACCAGGCCGAGAGCGAAGGCGTTGACCAGCGGGTTGCCGCTGTAACAGGGCTCGAATTTGGTTTCGCCGCCGAGATTGGGAACGCCGAAGCAGTTGCCGTAACCGGCGATGCCGCTGACTACGCCTTCGACAATGGCGTGATTGCGCGCAATCAGCTTTCGCTCTTCCGCATTCTGGCCAGGCGCTTCGGCGATGGGGCCAAAGCGCAGGGAGTCCATGACGGCAAGCGGCCGGGCGCCCATGGTGAAGATGTCACGCAGAATGCCGCCGACGCCGGTGGCCGCGCCCTGGAAGGGCTCAATGTAGCTGGGGTGGTTGTGGGACTCGATCTTGAAGGCGCAGGCCCAGCCGTCGCCAACGTCGATAATGCCGGCATTTTCTCCCGGTCCTTGAACCACGCGCTCACTTTTGGTGGGCAGGCGCTTGAGATGGACGCGGCTGGACTTATAAGAGCAGTGCTCGCTCCACATGACGCTGTAAATGCCAAGTTCGGTCAGCGAGGGGACGCGGCCGAGCGCCGCCAGAATGCGGTCGTATTCCTCCGCAGTGATGCTGTGTGAAGCGAGCAACTGCGGGGTGACAGTAACCGGCTCGGGAACGACCTGGGCGGAGGAAGCGGGGGTCATCACGGTTGCCTTTATTGTCGCACGGCCACCCGCGACGGTGCAGACGCCTGGCGCCCATCGGCCACCCTAAAAAAGTCGCGGTGAGCGCGAAATGCGGACGTTGCTGCGATGACTGCATTCCGGAATTTATGTGTCCGGGGCTGGATCGAATGATCGGGATCCAGTTCCGAACGAAGACTGGACCGTGGCGTGGGAAGCAATGCCTGTGCGATACTTTGGGTGGAACTTTAGTTAACCCACCCCGAGCCGGGATGGCGGAACTGGCAGACGCAGCGGACTCAAAATCCGCCGATCGCAAGGTCGTGGGGGTTCGACCCCCCCTCCCGGCACCAACAAAACAAAGAATTTAAGGACCCGGGGTATGGGAAACCACCGATCCAGGACTGGGTTGAGACGTTCTCATTGCATCCGTGCGCGCTGGCTGCGGCTGTTTAACACGCCCGCCATAGCCGCCACACGCGGTTTCTGAAGATGCGCAACCGATTGGCCAGATAGAGTATTCGCAGTGCTTTCCTTGTTATAGACCACTCGGTCTGTAATTATGATATGATCTCTCCATGGCGCGACCGAGGGAATTTGATCCAAGCGAAGCCTTAGAAAAAGTGACACGGGTTTTCTGGAAGCGAGGCTATCAGGCCACGTCGTTACGCGACCTGATGAAGGCTACCCATCTTAGTAAGCAAAGCCTTTATTGTGCCTTTGGAGATAAGCGTTCGCTTTTCCTGAAGGCTCTTCGTCACTATCGCGAGCAAAATGCCTCCGCACTTGCAAGCCTTGACCGCCAGCACAAATCCCCTTCAGACGCCCTCCGCGAAGCGATGACATACGCGGCCTTTCGAAGTGAACTAATCCACTGTCCGCCAGGGTGTTTGGTCGCCAACACCACCCTGGAACTTGGAAGCGACGATCCCGAAATTCTCCGCGAAATTGAGGCGATGAATAATACCCTGCTTCGCTATTTCAACGCGGTGCTGCGGGAAGGGCAAAGAGAGCGTCAAATCACCTCCGCGATTACAAGCAAGGCGCTCGCCAGCTTTCTGCTCAACACCCTCAACGGAATTCGCATCCTGGAAAAAGCGGCTACACCACGTCGCGAGATACAATCGATAATCGACGTTGCGCTCCAGTCGATTCGTGCGGTGTAAAGTTTTTTTGCATCATTATAGACCTGCCGGTCTCAAATATATGAGGAGAAGATATGAAAGCAATTCAATTGCAAGGATTCGAAGGTACGCAAAGCCTGAAATTTGTGGATCTGGACAAGCCGCGGCCCGGAGCGAACGAAATTCTAATTGAGGTGAAGGCGGCCGGAATTAACTACGCGGACGCGCAGCAGGCATACGGCAGGTATCCAACCTTCGGGAAGGAGCTTCCCTTCGTCCTGGGATTCGAGGCAGCGGGAATTGTCAGGGAGTTGGGATCTGGCGTTACAGAGGTCAAAATTGGAGACCGTGTTACCGCGCCCGTTTCGAGCGGAGGTTATGCCGAATTCGCAGTCGCTCCGAGCGGGGCCGCGATTCCCATCCCATCCAATCTCGACTTTGCTGAAGCGACCGCAATTACTATCCAGGGATTTTCCGCATATACGATGCTCAAGTATGCAGTACTTCCCGTTGCGCCCCGAAGCATTCTAGTGCAGGCAGCGGCGGGTGGGGTTGGGCTGTTCCTTGTCCAATTCGCAAAGCTCTTCGGAATCGAGAAGGTGGTTGCTCTTGCCAGTTCAGACGAGAAGCTGAAATTGCTCAAGAACTTGGGCGCGGACACGGCGATCAACTATTCGGATGCGGATTGGCCGGAGCAGGTACGGCGCGCGACGGATGGCAACGGAGTCGATGTCGTGCTTCAAATGTTGTCGGGCTCGGTCGGCGAAGAGAGCTTCAAACTGGCAGCGCCCGG